>JAAYWB010000102.1 GCA_012516855.1 Candidatus Cloacimonadota bacterium | reverse complement strand
ATATCGTTCAATGAAGCATCACCGTTCAAAGTTTGACCAGCAAATAAATAATATGTAGAATCTGCAGGTGCGTTTTCTAATACTAAAAATTTAAGCCAACTTGTATCACATGATTGTCCATTACAATGTAACTCTACAATACAAGAATCTAATCCCATGTAACCAGAATTAGGATTATAAATTCCGCTTCCATTAGGATTAAAAAATATAGTTCCATTTATCGGATTAGTGAATAGTGTGTATGTTTTATTTGTACAAGATAAGTCATTAACTGCTACATTGAAATTGGTTGCAGTATTTTTGAGGGCTAATACAAAATCTTCTAAAGCTGCATTTGATGGACATGTGCTAATCAAATCTATTGTTACTACTGCTGTAGTAATTGTTCCATCTGGGCACGTTATTTGATAAGTGAACCCAAAAGGATCTGTAGGATCACAAGATAAAAATGTAAAGCAAAAATTACCGTTAACATCTATTGTCACAGTTCCATTTTGAGGCATCCCAACTAATGCAATACTGGTAGTAGGACCTGGATCACAAGTCATATCATTTACAAGCACATTAGAACAGTATGGAGTCGTACAGTCATTCGTACTATATGAATCATCAGTTGCACTTACAGTATTCGGACATACGATATCACAAGCAGAAATTTTAGAAGTCGTATCTCCATTATGGTTAATATGAAAAATTTCACTTGAAACTGGGTTCCAACCAATAGAAAAACTTACTGTATCTATGTCTCCATCTTCATTTGTATAATAATACTCATTGGTAGTTGTATTCCAAATAATATTAGTAGCTGTCTCGCATTTTTTTACAACGTTGCATAGATTCAAAGTATATTCATTTCCGTCTGTAGTTCTTACTAGCACAGTAGAATCACTTGCAATTATTAAGGTGTCTATTGCAATAGGAACGGATGGATTTGCGCCCCCTTTGAGCATGCATTGGTTAATCAAAGTACCGTCATTGTCTGTAATGGCAATAGTGGAGTCATTCACGCACTGCAACCTGTATCCAAGTACAGTAGGAAAACCGTTTTCGTTTACAATTGTATAAGTTCCATCAGCATTGTTTAAAACAATTATATTGGTCTCGCACTTTTTTACTAAGTTGCATAAATCAAGTGTATATTGGTTTCCATCGGTAGTTCCAATTGTTAGAGTAGAGTCAGACTCGACAATAAGTGTATCAATTGCTATAGGCACGGCTGGATTTGCTCCACCTCTCAATACACAGCTATTCACTAGCGTTCCATCATGGTCACGCAACTGAATAGTAGAATCATTCACGCAAGTAAAGCTATATCCCATCACTGATACGACTCCAGCTTCATTTACAAACTGATAAGTACCATTTGCTAAATTAATTAGCTCTACTTTTGTCTCACATTTTTTTATAGCATTACAGAAATCTTGCAAAGGAACGCCATCAATTAAAAGTGTAGAATCTGCGCCAATTGTAATCTCGATTGATCCATCTGCATACATAGCCTTGCAAGCCTCTACTGGAAGCCAATACCCATGTCCGTCTGGACCAGATATAATACAACAAGAGTCCTGTATGACTCCGTTTACTTTACATCGCTCTAATTGACCTAATTTCTGTCCATAAATACTAAACGAAAGCAATAAAAGCAGTATTGATAAAATCTTCTTCATTTTATTTCAATTTTTTTTGAATTTCTGTTATGATTTTTCTTAATTCCTTGTTTTCTTTTTCCAAGGCATCTAGCCTTGAAGCCATATTTAGTAATTTAGGATTTATATCTGGGACACCACAGAATTGTTCGCATGGAACCCAACCACAAGAACCCTCTGCATCACTTCTTACTAGCACATATCCAGTATTTCCAGGTCCTAGATTACAAATTGCGTTTTTTATGACTTCTGTTGTTAATGTTTTATAAGTACAGTTCCCTCCAGAATTAACCATTATTAAATCAGAAGGAGCTAAGGCTGAGACACCTGAAAATAAACTTTGTAATTGAGGGCAAGTAATATTTGTATTAACTGTATAAGTTTTGCAGTCTGCTCCTACTAAGGGTTGTCCAGTGTAAGGATTCCCATTAGGAAGCCCAGCAAAAAATGGACATAAATCAACTTTAATTCCATTGGCTCCGCATGTAATTCCCCCTATTGGGTCTATATTTAAACCAACTGTAATCACACCATTCGCTAATCCTGCCGAAATACAATTTGCTCCTTGGGCTTCTAGGCTTGAACTATAACAAGCTCCTCCATCGGTAAAGAATAATTTATGAGATCCATTGCCTTCAAATGGCAAGTTATCTAGGCCTTTTAAAATATCGCAATAGACATTTCCAACACAGGCTAAAATTGAATCACATAAAAATTGATTTACGCAATTTGTTGTTGAATCACAATTCCAATTACTTCCCCCTGTATTTAATACAGTCTTGTAACAGGTGCCTCCATTGACTGCAATTACTGTATCTCCTGTACTACTGGCTTCTTGATATGGAAATGAATGTAAAGCCTCACATACTAAAGTATCAAATCTAGGATTGTCTAAGCATTCTAAAAATAAATCGCAAATAGTTGTATCGTTTTGAATACAGGCGATAATTGAGTCGCATAAAAAGTCGTCTAAACAAGCCTTAATTGAATCGCAAAACCAATCTTGACCAAGGCAGTTTTGCATACTATCACAATTAAAATTTGAACCTCCAGACGGTAGGGCAACTTTATAGCACTGCCCATTGTATGTTCCAAAAACTGTATCTACTGCACCACTATATCCAAGTAAATTTAAGCTTGAACAAATAGCGTTACTTCCAAATAAATTGCCATCTACTTTAGCGCATTGACCGTTGTTTATTCCGATTAGATATTGAGGAATAAAATTCATACCACCAAATCCATTTAAGGTTTGGCATATATAAGAAGAATTTATACAATTTTGAACTTCTGTACAAAAATCTGGATCGCCTGTGATACAATCGAGCACCTCTGGGCAATCAATCCCACCGTACTGCTCCCAACGAATAGAATCCCTGTAGCATGTTCCGTCTGCTCGCTGAAATAATAATCTATCACCAAGCGCATAATTCCCTGTAGAAATACCACCAATTGAATTACATAGCGTGCCAGATGTTAAGCAATTTTCTACTTCTTCACAAAATAACGGATTCCCAGAAATGCAGTCTATTACACCTGGGCAATCTAATCCACCATAAGCGGACCAATGAATAGTATCTTTGTAGCACGATCCGTCTGGCCTAAGATACAGCACCTTGTCATCAGTATCATAAACTCCATTTACAGTTGCTTGTGCAGCAGCGCATAAAGCCAATGGACTAACAATTAAATTAAATGGAACTCTTTTGCATCCAGTAGCACTTTTAACAATAAAGTGATCTCCAGTAGCTACCGTTCCTGTTGGAATACCTCCAAGACTAGAGCAAATGACTCCGCTTGGAATGCTATCTGGTGATCCTATGATTTGTCTCAATAAGTCTATGTCAATCCATCTACCATGTCCAGTCGGAAGACCAGACATTATAAAACAACTATCCTTTGGATTTCCGTATTGATCTTTACATGGTTCTAATTGAACTAGTTTTTGACCGATACACCCAAAGGATATTGTAATGAATAAAAATACTAATATCTTCTTCATGTAAGAAATAAATTAATTATCTAATTAATGTATACAATTCTGGGCACTTTTCTTTTATCTCGTCTTCAATTGTCTTGCATTCTTTGAAAGTAACCTGAATAATACATTTTTCAATATTTCCGTTTGCATCTGGTCCTCCAACAGCAGGAGATATAATTATAGTATTGCCTGTTTTTATCCAGTTTCTTCCATTGAAATCAACTAATGGAGACAAGCCAACCCCATTCCAAGTAACATCAATATCTGCCATATCTGCTGGAAGGTTTCCAACAGTAATATCAAAGTTGGTTGTAGCTTGCACTATAGGAAATATTTGCTTTTTATCTGTACAAGACTTAAAGCCTTTCATGCATTTTATAAGTTCCAGCAACTTACAAGTAGTTACTGCTGTTCCGCAAGAAGAACATGAACCGCTATTTCCTCCACATGTTGTACACGTAGAAGTGGTTGGAGCTGGTGGCATATTTTTATATTTTTTTGATTAAAAATATTATTTACTATCTATATGGGAAGTTTCAGATTGCAATTTTGTCACTTCCGATTGCACATCTTTAACTACTTCTGTTTTAGCAACAACTTCTTCTTTCGCTTGTGTTTCTTGCTTTGCTTTCGCTCCAGCACAATCACACGCTGCTGCAATTGCAGATTGTGGAGGTAACATACAAGGCTCTGTGTACACATCAAAGAAAGCTGTGAGGCCAGTAAGTGTTGTTGTATCAGCGCACTCTATGGCAATAACTACATTGTAGTTGTTATTCCATGTTTCTAATTGTCCTGCGCTTGGAGTTGTGCTACTTAAAGTAAGAAGCGTATATTTTGCATCTGGATTGCATCTTTTATCCATGCATTTCATGAAGCCATCTCCATCTCTTAAAGATGATCCAGAAGTTTGATACAACAGTTCTTCTGTTTCATCATTACATACTTCTGCGCCACTTTGAGATTCATGGCAAGCATTTTTAAGAACCGTTACTTTTCCGCAACATTCGTCATTCAAGAAAGTCAAGTCGAAGTTAAGGAACTCTGGATAAACCCCAGGTATATTGCAACATCTTTTTGCTTTCTCTGGACAAGCCGTGATTCTCAACACTGGACAATCAGTAAATGTCGACTCTTCTGCCAATATAAATAATGCATCAATTTGCGCTTCCGTCAACGGAGTTGCAGCAAGATTTCCAGCATCAGCTTTTGCATAAACACTTGCAATAAACATATTGCTTTTGTTTATATTGATCCATGCTTTCTTTACCAATTCTACGCAATTTCCGCTTGGGCACCCCTCACAACCATCACAACATGATGTTTGTACCGAGAATAAGCAAGAGGCATTTGCTGCGCCAAGAGTCGCTAATGTATCTTGGCTGCAATATGATATCTTGAAGATATATGTTTCTTCACAACTTGCACAAATGTCAGAAAGCTCAATGATCTTACATTGCCCTGCTCTATAGCAGTTGACATTGTAGTTATGCATTGATTTTCTGTAAAGCGCAAGTGATCTTGATGAGTCCTCAACTGTAGGTCCACCAGTTGCCAAAAACACAGATGGGTTGGTCGGAATGGATGCTGCATCAATTGTCAAGCAATCATTGTTGGAAAAAATGCCGATCTCACCATCAGCTAATTGATTTATATTTTTTCCTGGTGCGGCTACTGCTAAATTTCCTTTTGGAAATAATATCTTCCATGGTGAATGTGGATCAAATGTATGCATTTTTTATAATTTTATTTTTTATAATCCTTTTCTTGTAATTTCATTAAGTTTTGTACTGTATGACGCTGAATTTAATGATGCTGCAAAAATTAATGAAGCTACACTAACTATATCGTCATGAATTATATCTGAAAGCTCACATTCTGATTTAACTTTTTCTGTATCATCAAAATCTGGATAGCCTCCGATACATATATCTTTCGGATTTCTTACATAGGTTATTTCATATTTGGACACATTTGGATAAAATATTTTAACCAAATGTCCTTCAACGAAGTCTATGTTTATTTCCTTCCACTTTGGGTCTGATCTTGAAAACGGATCTTCTTCATTAAGATCATCCGTTTGGATCACAAAACATCTTGACTTTTTAGAACAGCCAGGAACGGTAGCATAACTAGCTTCATGAGCCATATAATTTTCTGGTAATTCTGCGTAGCTATATCCATTTTTCTTTGTGGGAATTATTGGATAATTATCTACGACAATATTCTTGATATCTTCCCTGCTTCTTTGTACTCCTTGATATCCCAGAAATTTACTAGCTTGCTCTGCAAATCTTGGAACTGCAATACTTCTTACAAGAGTTCTTTGTGCCATGTTTAGTAACGTGTCAATCTGGTAATCAAACAGACCTCTACCTTTTCCTGTATCTACCTGATCAGCAAGCACTCTGAACTCATGATGCATTTGTATTACATCCATTTCATTACTTAGCTTCTATTTTAGTCTTTAATTTTTCGTACAAGTCTTTACCTGTTCCGACTGTAAAATATTCAATAGCTTCTTCAAGATTTCTTCCAACTTTGAAGTCTCCGAATTTGAAAAACTTGTCATGAGTATCTTCAACTATAAAGTTTTTATTTATAGCCATTACCACACAAGCTCTCACGTCTAATTCAGAATCTTGTTTCTCCGCATAGAGTATAAATTCCTCCAAGTCTTTTGCTATAATACTTGATATCTCTGAATTAATTTTATCCTTGTCTTTTGCATTGATCTTTTTGGCTCTTAAAATTGCAATGATATTTAGCTTATTTTCGACTGAAAGTTTTTTCAACAGCTCATAAGCTTTTTCATTCAATTTTAATTTTTTTGAAGCCTCAACATCGTCTTCATCTTCTTTTTCAATGTAGAACCTTTTATTTGACTCTTCCGCTTCTTTTTTATTGCTGGCAACATACTTTGTGTGTGCTCTTGCAATACCAGCTCTAACTTCTTCGATTGGATTTGAGTGATTAAAAGACGTTGTTCCATCATTCAATTTTACCAAGAATCTTACATCATCATAAGGAGATACTGTTCCTAAGATAAACTTCTTGTTTGTCAAGTCTACACCAATTTGTGCACCTAACTCTCCAAGTCTTTTATCGCTTATATCTATCTTATATTCTGTACCGTCATCTGTAAGCGATGGTTGCAAAGAAAGTGGTTGGCCAGCAAACTCTACATTTGATAGCTTGTTCCATTTCTTATGTTCTAATGTTTTAATTGTTGTATATTGCATTTCTTCTTCTTTACAAATTATCTATCAAGGTACAATACCCCTGTTCTAGTTGGGTCGTCAATAAAAGGAAGCATATTTGCAGTGTAGTTCACTTCAAAAGCATCCTCTGATGTAGCTACGTAGCCATTTGTTGATTGATTGATCAAACTCATAGGAACATTACCTACTCGGTATGACATATATTCCATTCCTCCTTTTGGAACAATCAATCTAGTTGTAGAATTTTTGCCCATTCCACTTACATCCATTGCCACTATTGTTCCAGAAGAAATAAGTCTTCCAGATACAGGGTCGATTTCAGTAAATAATTCTGGATCATCAAACGTCGGCTCGTGATGAATTCTCACGATCTTATTATTCTTTAATCTGATGCTTGTAACCATAGCACCAAATTCTAATGCAGCTCCAGATAATTCAGAAGTTGTGTTCCTTAATACTTTGTCAGAATTGATTTGAAGCCCCAAAGAAGCTAAATCTGCCCAGAATGCATCGTTGAATTGCTCAATCGCATAAGATCCAGCATATAAATCAATATCCCCTGGAGTGTATCCTATTCTCGGCTGATGAATGTTATTGAAGAACTCATAGATCAGCTTAGCCGTTATCTTCTGGTATCCCATGGCAAAGCCGTTGTCCATTATCTGCCAATAGAATCCTGTCGCATAAGCAACCATTCTGTTTGTAGATCCTGCAACAACTGCATCTCTACTGAACCAACAATATCGGTTCTTTTCTTTCATCCACTGCTTATTAGCATAATGCTCTGCCCAAGTAAGGATGGTTTTAGCCATTACCTTCTTGCCCATAACATTTTTGCCCAACATTACTTCACAATGCTGATTTGGATCATTATAGAGTGCGAAGTCAGTCATCTTGAAGTGCTTGTTTATCTTACCTCCTTTGATGGTGGTAGATAATGGACGACCTGGGAACCAAGTCGAACCTTTTTGTTGATTTCCTTCTTCCGCAGATGCCCACAACTTAGTCCATTTTGAACCTTTTGTGAAATATTTTACAGGGATTGTTTCCGTATTTGAAGTGAATTTTGGCATAGCTCTATATAGCCATCCAGATCCTTTTTTCTCCGCATGAGATTGGATTCTCAATTGGTAAAGTGGGTTTCCTGGAGAAATCTCGTCAGATGGAACAAGCAGTGGTTCTGTTGTCCAAACAAAAACATCTGTTTTCCCAAGTCCATATTTTCCAGTACCACCAGCCATTGCATCACCTTCGATGACTATGATTTGATATCCAGCGTTTGGATATTTTACACTCACTTCTGGCCAAGATGAAGCTCCATCTTTTTCTTCGATATTGCTCTTATTAATTAAAGAAGAATACAAAGGATATTCATTCACATAAGTTTGGGCGTATAGCTCTGACACGAGCATACCTAAGTCATGTGGTTTGTTTAGCATAGACATCGCCAAATGTTGGGTGTCTATCGCAGTTGAAAACCCAGGTACTTCTTTAATAGATTTGAATAATTTACTCATCTTAGATTGTTTATTTTTTTAACAATTCTTCTACAGAAACATATATTGCTTTACTGTCTTTGTTTTTATCCTTGCCTTCCTCTTTCTTTTCTGGCTTTTGTTCAGCCTTTTTTTGTTCAGAAACAGGAATTTTATAATCATTTTCTATAAAATTAATCAAAGCGAATATTTTACTAATATCATTGCTTTGTTCCAATTTCATTATTGCCTGATCGAATTTGGTTACATAGCCACCTTCTACTTTTACTGTAGGGTTATAAAAGCTATTGATATAATCCCTTCTCTTTTGGTCATCTAATTTTACATCACCTATGGATTCTATCTTTTTGCTTTCTTCGGCAGCTTTTTTGATTGTTGCAGCTAGTTTTTCTTTTTCCTTGCCAAAAAGCTCATCGACTGATGCCTTTGCATCATTTTTTGCTCTGTCTTTGGCATTTTTATTGTTAGCAAATATTTCTGCTGCGCTTGACGCTAATGTTCCTTTTTCTTTTCTCTTTGCAATGATGTCATCAATTTCATCTGAATCCTTGATTGTTTTTGCAAGGTGTTTTCTGACTACATTCTCCATTTTTTCTGGAGTATCTATTGAGTCATCATCATCAAGAGTCTTGGCGAAATCTACAAGCGATCCTTTTTTTGTTGCTAAAAACTCTATCGCAGATATTATCTCTGGAGGTAAAGTACCTAGAACTTGTCTAGCATAATTTTTCCCTGCTTCCGAAATCGCATCAATAATATCTTGACTAGATTCTGGCTCCTTATCCAAGAGACCAACTTTAACCAATTCAGATCCAATGTCGGCAAATTTATTTTCTGCTGGCGGATCTGGTGGATCTGCTGGTGGATCTTGATCTGCTGGTGGATCTTCTGGTGGGTCTTTAGGTGGATCTTGATCTTGATCTGCTGGTGGATCTGTTTCGTCCTTAAAGAAATCGGCACTAGACACTGTTTTATCATCGTCAATGCCCCAATCAAACTCTGGCATATAAATTACTTTACTGCAAAGTTAATCCCTAAGTGTCGTATTAAAAATTATCGTTATATTTTGGGCTTATGCATTATTTTTATTTTCCCCTATTTTAGCGTTTGCTAACCTATCCTGTATTTCAACTTCTTTAGCCTTTAAAAGTATGTTCATTTGCTCAATGACATCTGGCTGCCCATTGTTATTTGCATCCTGTTCTTTGGCGAATCCAAGTGCTACAATAGCTGCTTTTTGTATTTGGGTGATTCTATTCTCCTTCTCTTTTAGTATCACCAGCTCTTTTTGTCTTTCAAATAATTCATTTGCTGTTTTCTGTTTTTCTTTTTCAATCATAATCGAATTATCGTGCTCTTTCTGTGCTGCTGCCATTGCTCTTGCATCAGCTTCCTGTTCTGCTACCTTTAAAGCTATTTCGGCTTCTTTTGGATTATTTGTATTGATTATGCTTAATGCTGTAGATCCTCTCATGTTCCCCGATTGTGCTGCCATCTGAATAAAAGCCTCTATTTTTGATTTGCGTTCAAATACAGATGCCGTATTCTGCTTGAAGAAGCCGTAAGTTGACATTGAGAAGTGAGTGTTGTTGAATTTGATCCATGCAAGACTATTGTCATCGAGTGTATAGTACAATGACTCTGGTTTGCTTTTTTTGTATAGCCTTCTTGCAAAATCTATAAGCCCAAGCATTACTCTATCCTTGATTTCATCATGAGTAGAATAGTATGGCTCCAACATTTTTAGTGCCTGGCCATATATTGCAGATACATTTCTAGCTCCCTCTCTTTCTTGTATTTGAGCTTCGATCTGCTTTGGAACGCCAACGATTTCTCCAGCCTTATAGTCTATATAGTCTAATATTTTCTGAATAGCTGCTACATCCCCATGGTGGTTTAGGTTTATTTCTTTAACAAAATTGCCCAATGGAGATCCTTCATTTCTATTTCCCTCTTCTTTTGGATTTAAGAAAATCAAGTCATCTTTATCCATGTGCTCGATAAACTTAGCTACATCAATTCCAGATGATGTTGGGATTGCACTAGAATTTATAGCTGTCTTACTTCCTT
>JAAYWB010000101.1 GCA_012516855.1 Candidatus Cloacimonadota bacterium | reverse complement strand
TTTCGATCTGGGAATTAGCAAAAATGCAAGTAAAAACATAGATTGCCTTCATAAAGCTTGCATTATGGTACGGTATATTTCAGAGAAACAGTTGACAATTGAAGAATTCAAGACCCCCTTTCGGGCAAACCTGTCCGCCGAAAACCGTTGGGTTAAACTGGCCAGGGTTGTACCCTGGGATAAGTTCGCCAGTATATATATGACGTTGATGAGCAGTGATTTAGGTCGTCCCGGAGTTTCTCCGCGCACAGTACTTGGGGCATTGATAATCAAACATTTGGAGAAGCTGGATGACAGGGGTGTTATACAGGCCATTCAGGAAAACTTGTATATGCAGTATTTTGTAGGGTTGAAGGAGTTCAAAGTTGATCCGGTATTTGATCCCTCACTGTTTGTTGAGATACGGAAAAGAGTTGGACATAAGGAGTTTGATTCTATGAGTGCGGACTTAATCCGAACCGTTAAAGGCAAGAAGGACGGTTCACATAATAAGAAGCATAAGAAAGAAGACTCTGATGAACCATCGAACAAAGGGAAGCTTCAGTCAGATGCCACTGTAGCCGATCAGTATATTACCTTCCCGACCGATAACGGGATATTGAACGAGAGCAGGAAGAAGTGTGAAGGTCTGATTGACAAGTTATACCATCACGCCGGAAGTCAGGGAGTCAAGCCCAGGACTTATAGGCGTACCATGGATAAGGACTGGCTTGATTACTCAAAGAAAAAGAAGAAAACTGAAGCCACTCACCGTAAGATGACACGTAAGCTGCTGGAGAGCCTGAAGCGTGATATTAAGCACATAGATCGTATGTTAGATCAGGTTGAGTTAAGGGGAGAACAAATGCCTGTGACTCACCGGGATCTTCGTTTGCTGTGGATTATCCGGACTGCCTACCAGCAGCAGAGGTACATGTATGATACCAATACCCATAGTTGCGCGGACCGCATTGTCAGTATCTATCAGCCACATGTTCGTCCTATTCCAAGAGGGAAGCTTGGCTCGCAGATAGAGTTTGGGTCCAAGCTTGGGGTTAGCCTTGATGATGGTTTTGCCCGGATAACTACATTTAGCTGGGACGCCTATCACGAAGCCGGCGACTTGATCAAACAGGTAGAAGAATACAGAGCATTGCACGGTCATTACCCGGAACTGGTGCAGGTTGATAAGATATATGCCACTCAGGAGAACAGGAGATGGTTGAAAGAAAGGGATATAAAGATTACGGCACCACCATTGGGTCGAAGGCCGGCAAAGGAAAAACAGAGTTACTCTCAGAAGAGGAAAGCAAGGAAAGAAGCTGCTGAAAGAAATCGTATAGAAGGCAAGTTCGGACAGGGTAAGAACGGATACGCACTGAATCAAATACGAGCCAGACTCAAAGAGACCTCAGAGAGCTGGGTCGCATGTATCTTCTTTGTGATGAACCTCATACATCTTGAGGCTAATCATTTTTTTGGCTCTTTTTTCAAATGGATTACCTCTCTGGCTGAAGGAGGTG
>JAAYWB010000100.1 GCA_012516855.1 Candidatus Cloacimonadota bacterium | reverse complement strand
TTATTTAGATACTAACCCTGATGTGAAAGAAGCAAACATCAATCCGTTGATCCATTATATTAATCATGGTTACAAAGAAGGGCGTAAGCCGAATAACACTTATGAAATTGTGGATACGGATTACACAACGATTAAACAAAGTAAATTATTTGATCATAAATACTATTTGACAAATTACCCAGACGTCAGACACGCATATATCGATCCATTATTGCATTTCGTAACAGATGGTTGGATAGAAGGCAAGAATCCATCACAATTATTCAATACTTGCTTTTATTTAGATACTAACCCTGATGTGAAAGAAGCAAACATCAATCCGTTGATCCACTATATTATTCATGGCTACAAGGAAGGGCGTAAGCCGAATAACACTTATCAAACAGTCGCCGCTCAACAAAAGAATAGCCTCTCTCTGATTAAAATAGTACAATCTCTCAAATTGCTCTCAGCAAAAAATCTAATAAAGGGTATCCTCCATCTAGAACAGCATGGATTTCTATCTCTATTAATGAAAATAAAAGCTATATCGGCGAATAATATAAAACCTATTGAGGATGATCAGCCAAATAATCAAATTGTCATCCTTGGCAGGTCGAATTATCCTTCATTGGAAGATTTCGATGAACAGGTAACAAAATATGACATAAAGGTTTCTGTCATTATTCCCACAAAAAATGCAGGAGATGATTTTGAAAACCTACTTAAGTTATTAATCAACCAAAAGGGAATAATGGAAATTGAAATTGTTATTGTTGATTCAGGCAGCACTGACAATACGATAGAAATTGCAAAATTATTTAATGCGAAGATCGTCACTATATTACCTGAAGAATTTTCACATGCATACTCAAGAAATGTTGGCGCTGAAAATGCTTCCGGGGATTATATTTTATTAGTTGTACAGGATGCATTGCCGCCGAATGAGACCTGGTTGTATGAATTAATTACTGTTCTCAGAGCCAATGACGTTTCTGTTGTATCGTGTGCTGAACTACCACGTGAAGATGCTGATTTATTTTACAGAGTAATTTGCTGGAATCACTATCAGTTTCTTGATGTGAACAAACAAGATAGGATATTCAAGCTACCAGTTCATTCAAATTACTTGACACTGCGTAAAAATGGACAAATATCTGATTTGGCCTGCTTAATACCGCGTGACAATTTAATTAAATACAAGTATCGACTAAAATATGCTGAGGATCTAGATCTCGGAATTCGATTAATTCAAGACGGGCACAAAATTGCTTTTCTAAGTTCAATTCGAATTATTCATTCCCACAATAGACCCGCAAGCTATTTCCTAAAAAGGGGATACGTTGATAACCTATTTCTTTTTGATATGTTCAGCGATTATCCAATACCAAGTATAAGTTTCAGCCAGCTGATTCCTGATATTGTTTTCACATGTGGTTTTCTTATCGAGCAATTGAATCAACAACAATCAAGTCTGTCCTCGGCCGGTGATATTCAGGCACTTAAGAAACAGATGCGGTCTATATTTAATACATCGAACAATTATAAACCCCCTGCAGATGTTCTTGGACTTCGTTCATCATATTTCGATGCCGAATTTTTTCCTTATCTCAATGAGATTATTACCATATTTCCAGAATTATCGTTTGATAAACAGATCCATAGCCAATTAATCGATTCGCTGTGGGATTACCTTATGATAATGTTCAATTATTTGAACATAATCTACGAGAAATGTGATGAGACTCTAATAGTTGAAGTAATGCAATGTGTTCATAAGCAACTTGCTCAGTTGATCGGTGCGCACCTCGCTTATTGCTATATCAGCAGCGCAAATGGTGACAAAGAAAAATTTGAAAAAGCAAATGTTCACCTAAAAAGTGGGGTCTAATAAAATGAAGATATTATATTTGGTTCATCAGTTTTATCCTGAATATCAATCTGGTACCGAGAAGTTTGTCTTCAACAGCGCATACATGGCACAAAAAAATGGTAACAAAGTTAAAGTGGTGACATACAGTTTTTATGACAACTCTTTTTATAGTAATGAATCTGAAGGCATACTTAGTCAAGAGTTTAACTACAAAGGCATTCCAGTCATCGCGATTAAGCAAATCAAACCGCCACATGATTTGCACTATTCAATGGATGATGAATTGCTTTACGCTATTGGTAAAAAAATACTTTTAACTGAAGCGCCTGACATTATTCATGTTGGGCATGCGATGAGAATGCATGCATTTATCAAAGCGGCAATTGACATGCATATACCATATATCATGACTCTGACGGACTTCTTTTTACTGTGTCCAAAAGTAAATTTAGCGCCAAACATGAAGAGCTTATGCTCCGGACCTGATAAAGGTACAGCCTGCCAGCTTTTATGTCCTGAATTTAGCGAAGCCTATATTACCAAGCGATTAGTGACGGCAAAACTGCTGTTGGCGCATGCGAAAGCAATCATCTCTCCATCACAATTTTTAGCAAAAATATTTATTCAAGAATTCGATAAGTTAAAAATTGATATCATCAATCACGGCATAAGTTATAAGTCGTTGCGAAAAAACCGCCGATTTTATACTAATGAAACGCCAATTGTCTTTGGATACGCAGGGTACTTATCTTTCCATAAAGGCGTTCACATATTGTTGAAAGCTTTTACAAGCATAAAAGATGAAAATATTAAATTATTCGTTTATGGGCCAATGTTAGAGCCATACATTAATCAGCTGCAGCATATCGCAAACAATGACAAAAGAATAATTTTTAAAGGACCTTATTCATCTGATAATATCGGAGAGGTTTTTACAAATATAGACGTATTAATTACCCCTTCTATTTGTTATGAAAGCTATCAAATGGTATTACATGAAGGCTTGGCAAGCGATGTTCCAATCATCGCTTCAGATTTGGGTGCTATGTCTGATAAAATCAAGAACAACTTCAATGGGTTCAAGTTTGCGGCCGGTGATCATGAAGAACTGCAAGAAAAAATCGAAATGATCATTAATAATCGGACTCAGTTAAATATACTTAAAGAAAATATTATTTCAAAAATGATCATCCCAACAATTGAACAGGAAGCATACAACTATTACAGGTTGTATACAAAAATCGTAAAGTAAAATCTGAATTATCACAAAACAATAACCATAGATTAAACTTGTTTATGCAAAAGTAATTAACTGGCAGTATTATTTTGGATGCATTTCTAAGCAGAGTTTAGATTTTTATTTCTCATGATTGCCTTTTAGTTGAGACTTCGAGAAATTTTTATCACTGATATCTCGATAGAATAACCAGAAAATAAAAACGAATACATTTATCGATTTTCATCGAAATCAGGTTATTTTGGAATTAATATTTCTTAAGGCTTCTAATTAAACTGGTAATATTTCGAAAAGGGCGTGTAAAACGCCAGCTCTTACTAAGATTAATTCTTAAATTTTCAGTATTTAGCATTTCATTTTCTGCTTTTAGCATTTCATTTTCTGCTTTTTGCATTTCAATTTGTGCTCGCTGTGTCTCTATTTCTGGTAATTTATTACGACTATAGATCGAGAAAAAATCATGTTTCGCTGATAGCTTTGCGAAGTCGTGCATATCAAAATTATAAAGAGATTTTATATTATTTGCTCGTGATCTATCCTGCAAAATATTAAATAATAGTTGCAGACCAAATATCTGATGATAAGGCCATTGCTTACTATTTTCCAAAGCAATCATTGCGAGAATGAATTCTAGATCTGATCCTTGGGACCGATAGAACTTTTCTGCAGTTGGAAAAATATTAACCAATTCATCGAAACAGGATATTTGTTGATAGTTATACAGAATTTGTAAATATTCAAACTGTTGACGTACGGTATTTTCGTATGTCGCACTACTGGTATTGGCTAAGTTATCGCGCACACGGAAGCGAACAAGCTTCAATGGTAAAACATAGATCTCGTAATTGAAACAAAGCCGAACCCACATATCAAAATCAGGAAGCGAATAGAAACCATCACGATATTGGCCACACTTGTCATAACATTCCTTACGCAACAAGAGGCTTGGATGACACAATGCATTGCCAGAAAAAAAGAAATAATTGAGCCATTCATGGCGAGTGCGATTGGGCTGGTTAAAAATGTTGTAGTAAAAATGAGTATGATCAGTAAATGGCTGCCCATCTTCTCCAATAATGGTTGAATTAGTAAAAACTGCGCCAACTTCTGAATGCTGGTCTAAGAAAGTCACTTGATGTTCAAGTTTTTCGGTTTCCCAAACATCGTCAGAGTGATGAATGGCAATATATTCACCTTTAGCCTCTCCAGGGAAAACCTCAGGAAAATCCGCTAATTGGTTTATTTCATTACGATAAGCTCGGATGCGGTCGTCAGAGTAACTATTGATGATTTGCCAAGAATTATCGGTTGAGGCATCATCGAGGATAATCAATTTAAAGTCGGTGTAGGTTTGATTCAGCACACTATCGATTGACTCGCGTATGTATTTTTCGTGATTGTATGACGTTAGAAAGATCGTTACTTTTGGCATGAATTTAAGCTTTTTTTACTCCAATGTACAATCCTCGCATGAATAACCCAACTGGATCATATTCGACTGTTAAACCAGCGTCAAGAAATGCCTGTTCATATTCTGTTCGTGTGAACATGCCCATTTCATGTTTTTCAGTAAAGTAAGTGACCCCTTCTGGTGTGCCAACAAGATAGTTTATGTTAAATATTGACACTGCTCCATCAACTTCATGTGTGTACATCCAGGAAATTTTTAAATCTGGTTGATCCACAAAGTTAGCAATAATTTTCCTTTCCCAGTATTGTTCCGGACTAATCCAGGGTTCTACAAGCAGAATCCCTCCTGAGTTAAGATGTGCAGACATCTTTGAGATTGCCTTCCTCATATTCGATAATGATTTTACATAAGCAATGGAGCTGAATAAACATGTCACAACATCAAAAGATTTACTAAGTTTGAAATCAATCATATCACCAACGGAAAATTTGACGTCTGGTAGGCGTATCTCTGCTATATCTAATAGTTCTTGATTAATATCCAAACCTTCAACCAACAAATAATGATTCTTAAGAAATTCAAGGTGTTTTCCTGTTCCACAAGCAACATCTAATAATGATAGTGCGTTTGGATTTCGATTAAAGACTATTGTGGTGATTTTTTGTGATGCCATTTCATAATCCAAGAAGTGGTATAGCGCATCATAGAATTTTGCTGATTTTGTAAACATAACAACTCCTGTTTGCAAACACTCATTTATTGTTAATAGCATATCGATACTAATACTCTCAAGACTTCAGTCAAGGTTTTTGGTAAGGAGGGAAATACCCGATTCTGTTATCAGGATCTGCATTAACATCAACACACAGTTTGATGTAAGCTTCTTTGTTGTAAATCTGTTTTAAAGCACACAATGGATAAACATCTGCTCCGAACCTTCTTTTAAAGTCTGCCAGGCTATCATTTTTTTTAACCCCTCCGCCTAGATTTAGATAAGGAATTCCTGTAGATTTCAATTCTAATAGGGCAAACCAAAGAAGTGCAACAGAATAGGATTTTCCTTTAGGAAGCGAGATATTAAATAAGAAATCCGCCATATACTCCGTATATCCAAACACAGATACAGCAATAACTGATTTTTCTTTCATGATTCCAACCATGAAGAGATTATTTTGATTAAAAAGAAAAAGCAAAGATTCCTCTGAGAGTTGATACAACGATGATGCATTTCTGATTTCGTAAAACTCGCGATAATTAGTGAGAAAGAACTCAATTAATGCAGGTTTATCAAGGCAAATCTCCTCTTTTATGCTTTCAAAATGCTGCAATTGTCTTTTCCGATTAGTTGATAGATTTGAAAACAATTGTTCCTTTGATTGCGATAACCCAAGAATGTAAAGATCATTGTACGAATAGATATCTTCTCGTGGAAAATAATCATATTGGTCAATAAGTGGATTGAGTGTAAAAAAACCAGTCACATACTCTTTTCTATCGATAAATGCATGCCAGTGAGCATTGAATTCTGGACAAGGGCCAGTACCAGCAAATCCAGATAACCCATAGGGGGTAAAAATATCAGTATATTGCTTATACCTTCGTTCAGAAATAGGACAAATAATCTTAGTGGTATCTTTAGTGAAACAATAAAGATAAGTTGGCAACCCTGTGGATAAATGCATGGCATTATTGTTTTCCCAGGTATGGGCAAACGCATGGTTAAACCCTGAAAGTTCGCTTTTCCAGCCTTTCGGGTCGTTCACTGGGATTATCCTTTCGGTAAACATCGTTATTTCAATCAAGCAGTAATTGTGAGCTATACATGTATTTCGTTTTGATATACATAAGTAGTATACTCATATAAACCATAATCGTGACGAATTACAAAATGACGGCTTATATTTCGGGTTAAAAAATCTGCTAATAAATCAAATGATAAATGGAATAAATCAGTTCTTTCCCAATCAACCTGTTTTGACATGACGTTAAATGCAAAACCGATCCGTGTAATTTTTTGGACATTAGTTATTGTATCTTTAAAATATAGAAACATTTCTTCAAAAGACAGATTGCATTTTTCAGTAAAAACACCATTCAATATTACATAATCATATTTTCCCAAGTTAGAGTAGTTTTCATTAATATCCTGACAAAAGTATTTTACTTCGGGATATTTAGACTTTGACAGGGATATGAATTTTTCTGACATATCTAAACCATGATAATCAATCGCTTTCAGCATGTTTTTTCTAATCAGATAATCATAAAGATGAGATGCCCCACAGCCAAAATCCAGAATTTTCACCTTCTTCTTTAGTCGATTATTGATGATTCCCAACATGATTGCATAGCGTGTTTCTACATCAATAGCTTTTGGCCAATCGACACCCAGGTGTGAATCACCAAATTTGCTTAATGTCTCTTCATAATGGCAAATAATTGATATATATTTTTTTTCATTCATAAATAACAACCTAACTTATCATAAATACCTGTTTGTGGGCTAATCTTTTCATTAGTTTTTCCGAAAAGCACATAATCGGTGATAATCTTAATAGTATCGATACCTAGCATGTTTTTATAAAGATGGAAACTTGTAACCCCATCTAAGCGATAACCCATTTCGATGAAATTTAACTCATCGTAATCCAGGTCGCGCTGAATAAAACAACAGCCATTTCTGTAGCCCATCTTCTTAAGCATAGCAATAACCTTGGAGTTAGCCTCGTTAATAGATTTTAAAGGATAATCAGTTGAATTCGTAACAAATAAATAACAAAATTGGGGAAGACTGTCACAATAATAATATGCTTTGAAATATACTAACTTTGCATTACCCGTAATCATTACATAGTGTGCGCCGAATTCTTTATCGTCCAATAGAGCCTCAACCAAGACTTGTCCTCTTGAGGAATTTCTTCTTGGTAAATTTATAAGCCTCCATAAAATTCAATTTTGGGTACCAGATTCTGAGTCCAAAATTGCTACTGCAATCAGTGGGTTTTACTACAACGGGGAATTCAACAGCATTGAATTTTGTCTCAGTCATTTGGTCAGATACTTGGTACTCCTCATCCACTGGAATGCTGCAATCAATGCAGAATTGCTTTAAAGCTCTTTTGTAAAGTTTATACTTCCAACTCTCTTCAGATAGGTAAATAGACAGATCGAGTCGTTCACAAAGGGCAATTGCCCGGTTCAGGTTAAAATCACTTGCACCAGCAAGAACGGCTGTAACTTTTTCTTCGCAGCAATTTAATTCAATCTGATCGACATCAGCCGTACTCACCAGCCATGATTCGTCAGCAACTAATTTCGCAGGTGAACTTTCAGGCGGATAGTTAACTGCTACGATTGTTATTGCTCCTTTACTTCGGGCATAATTAATGATCTATATGCATCCTACTGAAGACCCTAGCACTAGCAATTTCTTTATCATGATAATTCTCTCTAACACCCTACGATTAAAAATCGACACTTATATTCGTTACTATCACAGGATTGACATTGAATAATTTTTTATAACAACTGATTGCTTGTCAGGCCAAATTATAACTTTGCAGAAACCGTTGGATCCTCTCGGGGGAATTAAACATCATAACATCAATTATTGAAAGATTAGAAACAAATTGCCCATTTGCAAATTGAGCGTAAACAATTGGATTTGATACGATAAAATATAGTTGGAAGCCTTCATCAGAAAATTCGGATTTATTGTATAATCGCTTGCCACCAATTGCATTAACATAGACGTCTGCACCTAATTGTCTACAAATATTGATTATTCTGTCAGCGCCCTTGAGGGATGTATTATCAAAAACTTCGCTAGAAATGATCAATTGAGTATCAATCATTAGATACGAGCAGATGCTGCGGATAGTGGAGATGATAAACCTTGCCAGGTTTTTTTCATCACTGTGGAATAAATCTGAAAGAATTTGAATGACAGGTTTAAAATAAGGAGCTTTTCGGTAATTTTGGGTCAGGGTTTTAATCAAATTTTCGCCATTTTTGCCTACAGAGACTTGGTTTATGAATCGGTTTTGGCTAGCCCCATGGGTTTCCAGCGTAAATAATTTTTTGCAGCCATTTTCGAGTATAAAATTTCGATTGATCCAGCCGCGCTTTATGTAATTAACATCATCGTAAATGACAAACGTGTCTACAGCTTGTATCAACTGCCAGTATCCAATATATGGAAATAAATAAGGCTGCATAATGGCAACTTTCACGATGACCTTCCTGTTACGATGTTTGCAATTCTCAAAATTTCTTCTTTCTGTAATTCAAAATATAGCGGCAAGCATAAAACGCGCATGGCTACGCTTTCCGAAACAGGACAGGGTTTATACCCCGCCTGTTGGAGATAAGGCAGCGTATTGAGAGGGGGATAAAAATAACGTCTTGGCATTATATCTTGCTCAACAAGCTTCTGCCTGGTTTGCATCATTTGTTCGTTAGATGAGAATAAAACAGGATAATAATTATAATTATAATCTAGGCCTTGAGGCATTGTGGGGCGACTCACCTGGCTATCAGCGATGATTTCATCATACCAAGCAGAGAGTTGTCGTCGCGTTGCGATAATTTCGTCTACCATTGGTAACACACACAAACCCATAGCCGCGTTGAGTTCGGACATTTTTGCGTTTATGCCTACTTCTACATACTCATCTTCCCCGATATGTCCAAATTTCTTTAGAAGATAAACATGATCTGATAAAGCTTTATCATGACATACTAATGCCCCACCCTCAGCTGTATGAAAAAGTTTAGTGGCATGAAAGCTAAGTGTTGAGATATCACCATATTTCAGAATAGATTCTCCGTTCAGCTTCACCCCAAAACAATGCGCAGCATCATAAATCACTTTGAGGTTATGTCTTATAGCAATCTGAGCGATTCTATCGACAGCACAAGGATATCCATAGACGTGAGTTGCCAGGATGGCGCTAGTTTTCTCTGTGATGGCATCTTCGATTAGGTCCGGATTGATGCAGAGTGTCTTCTCATCAATATCTGCAAAAACTGGGGTGCAGCCTTCCCAAACGATTGCATTTGGTGTGGCAACATATGAAAAAGGGGTTGTTATGATTTCCCCCGTTAAATTCAAGGCTTTGATGGCAAGCTGAAGCGCTAGAGTGCCGTTAGCAACCAGTTCAATATGCGGAATACTAAGCCACTCAGATAATTTAATGGTCAGTTCAGTTTCATATTGACCCTCATTGGTCAACCATCCACTCTTCCAGATCTGCTCAAGCTTCGATTCATATTCTTCTAATGAGGGTAAAAAAGACTTGGTAACATTAATCATTAATTTGCCTTTAATTTACAAAATTTCGTTACATGTGTTTTTCATAGTCGCTCGATACTTTAGTTAATTCAATTCAAGTTACTAAAGTAAATCACCTATTGTCTTACGCTCTTCTCAAAGATACCTGTACCGATCAAGAGATTTAAAATAGTATTCTCTTGTGAGAGTACTTGAATATCCAACGTTTCTTCTGAATATTCTAACCTGAATTGCCCTAAAAGTAGTAACCCAATTTGATTGCTTTACATCACATTAGTATTTGCTAACCAGTTGTTTATTATGTGTGTGATTTGCAGAGATTATTTAAATTTACTAAAGAGAATAATCCAAGTATTTAAGTTATGGACAAAAATTGTGAGTATACAATTGTTGGGAGGACTTTATGTAATTACAAATAGTTGATATTTGGTATGGAGAATAATCGCTGAATTTAACAACTACAGTGTCATTAAACACTTTAACGCTTCCCGAGTCAGGCCAAATAGTCATTGTACCTGTTATATCCACAAAATCACTTCTTCTCTCAATAGGTAGAGGCTCAAGACCATAAAAACCTAATATTTTTAAAAATGCTAATACTCTCTGGGAATTACCCTGATCCCAACCAAAAAATGATGCGCCTATTGTTTCTATCCTAGATATTAAAGGGGTTGAAGGTCTTTCAATATATCCAACCATTTCGAAATAACGAATATCCTCCGAGTTTGCTGCATCTTTTGCTTCTTCTATTCTATCAATCAATCGTATCCCGAGAACCCTATCTTCTTGTAATGCCAGGTGTGATGATGCGAAAAGGTGATTACTGGAAGAAATAAATTGAAAAATACAAAGAATGGAGATCAACAATATTATTGATTTACCAATATTGGATTGATTTTCGAGTCCTAGTATTGACCAACCAATTAATATAAATGGTATTCCCATGAGCGACCGAAGAGGAATTATTCCTCTGGTCAGAATTCCCCAAATAAATGGTGTAAACAAAAAAATACAAATTAGGAAAAATAATACCAACTTGTCAAGAAATTTAATTTTTGACCGAGTGATTCTGCAGAAAATACTGATACCTAATACAAAAAGAAAAATAATGATTGTTGGTATTTCAATACCGTAAATTGTCTCATCACCTGAATATACATTGATTAATAATCTTGTGATATTTTTCAATACCCAATATATATTATCCCCAAGATAATTAATATCAAAAAATTGTTCCATATAACCACTGCTTGTCATCCCATATAAGAATAAAAATAACTTTGAAATGAGAAGGTAAAAAATTATTGCCAATAAAATCATGATTATGATATTTCTTATCTCTGTTATTCTCTTAAAGTCAACTTTATTCCATGAATTAATAATAAATAGCAGATAAATAGATATCAATACAGTTATTAATGGTTGGTAAATAGAAATGGCAAAACACATTGGGATTAACGCTAGGTATTTTTTTGCCCCCATATTTTTAGAATAAATATATAGGCTTAATATAACGCAAAACAAGCCAATCCCTACCAAATAATTAGCAGTAGAAAAGGTATTAATAAAAACCATGCCTGGATAAGACATTCCGATTCCCCCAATAATAAATTTTTCTTGCTTGTCACAAATGCAAAAAATATCGAATATTATTAGAATTGCGCCCAAATGAAAAAGAAGTGTGACAAATAAAGGAACAAATGGTATTGTGGAGAGCGGGAATAAAATATCAGCAAGTAAATATTTCCCCCATCGTCCTATAGAAATTTCCCACATACTCGTACTCCTCCCCAGAGAGGTAAATTCCTCATCGATGGTTATGTTTAAGTTAAACAATTCAAATCCATATGTTGCTAATGCAATTACCAGAAGGATAAGTATTATTGACTGATTTCTTTTAAAATAAACCTTAATCCCTGATAGGATTTCGTCATTTTTTTCCGAAAGGTTTTTGTAAAAAACTGAGATTGTGTTATAAGCTTGTTTTTTCATAATCTATGTCTTCCCAATTGATTATCAAATATTACCTTGAGTTCTAAAACATTCAAACGTTATGAAAAACCAGATAATAATTTATTCGAAACAGATTACGCAACATATTTTCTGTAAAATTGATCACAGATCCTCTCAAGTGGAAAATCAATCTAGGTCAATATCTAAATACAATCTACCATACTCCCATTCTTCACTGTACTCCAACAAAAATTGCTGATATTGTATATTGAAACGATTTCTATGAATCACACAAATAAATCATTATTTGAAAATGAGATTTTTCAAATTTTGACTGTACAAGTGGATTTGCCTGTTGTCTAATCTAATCATAAAAATTTTGGGGATAGTAAATTCTATTAGCAAAATTTACTTTGCTGTAAAGCATTGATTAGTTCAAGATTTTCATGCGGTAATCTCACAGCTAATCTGATGTAGGAGCCACCGTCGTTTAACTTCAAGGAAAGGTCCTTTATATATATATTCCACTCGGAAAACAAATAGCTTCTTAATTGGATTAGCTGGTCTTGTTCAATCTTCAACCTTACAAGAATAAAATTTGCTTTTGAAGGGTATACCTTCTCAATAAATGGCAGTTCCGATAGCTGTTGAGCAAATAAATTTCGGTCGATAATGGTTGAATTGATACTTGCATTCAATTCCGAACGATGTTTAAGAATAATCTCTAGAAAGTATTCAGCTATAGAGTTGGTATTCCATATCGGTATTCTTTTATTAAGTTCATATATTGTTTCTTTGTCTCGGCTATAAATATAACCAATACGAAGGCCTGGAATACCAAGCGATTTGCTCAGACTCTTAAGAATGATGACGTTCTTTAATTCGTCCAATTTGAGCAGCTCTTGCACGGATGGCTGCTCAGAGAATTCAATAAAGGACTCGTCTACAATGATTGTTTTAGTTGGTTCTGAACGGGCAAGTTCAATTATTTCTGCGCTATCAATACATGACCCCGTCGGATTATTTGGATTGACAAAAATAATTACATCAGCAAGTTCTATCAAATGAATTGGGATATCAGTAAGTGTCTGTAAACCTTCATCTTTGTATTTCAGCGCATTTGGAAATACCCGCAAATACTCGCCAAAAGTAGGTTCGGGGATTAGTACTGACTTCTCACCATATAAATCCTTTAGAATCGGGTAGATTTGAGACAAACCATTTAACAAACAGACAAAACCAAATGGAATCTGAAGGAAATGGGAAAGTTTTTCATTGAGTATTATTTGACTTGAACCATAATTCTGCATCAATAATGGTAAATTGTGCTTTATATCCGCAATAATTGAGTCGTTGGGAAAATACATATTTCGGATGAAAGCAAAATCAATAATCGGGATATTCCAAAATCCCCCAAAAGCCTCATCCATTTTTTCCATGAATCCAGATTCATAGAATTTTATTTCTGCGAGTCTCAGATCATTTGGGTCATCTATTTCAAACCAGTTAGCCCCAGCGACATCGCACGCAAATATCTGTTCATGTCTCATGTAAATAAGAATACCCAGGATTAGTTCATAATAACAGTTATCGTTATACACAGTTGCATAAAAAGATAGAAGTTTTTTAAATGAAGTCTGTAAGAATTTTGATGAAAATTTATAAATGTTGAGCGTTTTATACTTGTCAGAGAAATCAAATCCTGGGCCTTGAAGATGTGGTGGAATTACATTTAGTATCAGATCATCTTCAACAGTCACAACCGTTCCATCCATACCGGTTTTAAATCTATCGACGAGCGCGACGTTTTCATGTTGACTTTGAAGAATGCGATCCAATACTTCAACAGAAAAAATCAGGTCTGATTCAATAAGAAGGACGTCATCGTCGAGAGGGAAATTTTCCAACGCTAAATGCATGGAATAAATATTGTTTGTTCGATAAAAAACTTCGTTAAAAACAAATGTGAGATTTAAGTTCGGATATGAGGTTCTGAGATAATCCTCGAGTTGCTCCCGGCAATAGCCTGTTACCACACAAATATCTGAAATACCACGGGCAATCAGGAGATTTAACATTCTACCAATAATTGTTTGCCCGGCAACTTCTAATAATGCTTTCGGCTTTGTATCGGTGTATGGCTTCATTCGAGCGCCATACCCGGCGGCAAGAATGATCGCTTTCATATGAGCTTTGCAGCTTTCTTTGTTAGGTAAACAGAATATCGATATTTGGCAGCCTGGTAATCTCCGAGTTCAAATTTAGTATGATCGATGATTTTGATATCCAGTGAATTTTCATTGGCAAATTGAATAAAAAAACCTTTCTCCAGGTATAAATGATCCAAATTTTGATCAGATATTTTTTTTACGCCTTGATGACTTACCCTGCGTATATTTTCTGCCTCATGTTTTTTCGAAGCATCCGGTACTTCTCCTATGAAGATTTGTCCCCCATATTTGGTGACACGAACCATTTCCAAGAGATGTTTCAAAGCAGAAGCTTCAGATGAAAGATAAAAAATCACACCAAATGAAAGAGATATATCATAACTTTCAACATCAAGGAACTTAAGATCGGTTACATCTGCCTCAAAGAAATCACCGTTTATTTGATCCCTCGCTCGTTTTAGCAGGGTAGGAGAATAATCAATACCTGCAACTTTAATTTTCGGATGTGTCTTTAAGACTCCAAGAAGAAATGCTCCTGCGCCACAACCACATTCAAGAATATGTTCGGTACCCTTCAGGTTCAACGGTCTTATGACTTCAGAAACCATTTTTTCATATTTTTCGATGGTCAATAGATCATACCCATCTGCCAGATAAGGTGGTAATTCAATATCCATACCTTTCTTATTCCAGATTTCTTTCCAGGCCATGTTTCTATCTTTATATTCCATCTAAACCCTTCCTAAGGTAAACCACTGGAATCGCCCTGACTGATCATTGATATTATGGGCGATGCTGTTTTCAACAACTCAGGTAAATATTCCAATATTAATTCTTACCTTTAGGCAATCGATTCATAATGAGTTATTCCCAATATATAGCCGCATATTATTTCAGCGTTTGATATTCTGGTCGAGTTTAAATTGAATTACATAATTAATCTTGGCTAATAAACTGCTTGCCCTTTGTACTCTTATTAATTTTTGAGAAATGGTACTTGAATTATGACGATTTATGGAGAAATTTTGATAGCTAATTGATATTATAACCTTTCCTTGGTAGTAAAGGCTCAACAGGCCAATAAGACCCTGTAATTGCTGATTCAATCACAGACACAACTAGTTCTGAACTTATTCCAATATGACTAAAATAGTGATCTCGATACTGCCGAATTGTAGGTCTGAGCTTATTCCGATTTTTTAATACTTCCTCTACAGTGTTTCCAAGTCCATAACGAGTTGTCCTAATTGCAGATTTGGGTGGATCAGGTAAACGTGGTGCAAGCGGTGGGTCCCAATTTGATATCGCGGGGATTTGCCAATCCGAAACCGCGATTCCCGGTACATCAAATAATAAAGCCTCAACAAGGCAGTTGGATTCATCCGAGACTAACACATCACTAATCGCAAGGCAACTCATTATGTTAATGTCAGGATCTATGAAGTAAATATTACCATTGTAAAGTTTCTGGCTTGTGTTGATGATTTCACGAATCCTTCGCCTATTATTTCCGTCAGGCCAAGAAGCCTGTTTTATAAGAAGATTGATAGGTAGATGAATTAATGATTTTATAAAGTCATCCAGTTTGCCATCATTTTCCCATGAAGGCGCATATAACACAGAGGGTAGATCTTTGATGTGAAGTCGAGCCAATAATCGGTTTACATCTTTAATAAACATTTTTGGTTGATTATAAGGAGGGTCGGCTTTTGGCCAACCGAGTTCAAAAACACCAAGTCGAGGGTTTGCATTAGGAGAATCAGATACAGAATACCAACATTGTGACCAAGCACGCCCAGGTAAAACACCAATATCAAAAAAATGCCATGGTTCGTCTGTCCAATGATTGGGTTCAAAACTTGGGCATTCTGGCCATGCATACTGACCGATATCGTGCAACATAATTATTGATAAATTTGCGTTTGGATTGACTAAGTGGTGTTGTACATAGACTCCAATTTCAGCTGCATTATTAAGGTCATCGGAAAAACTCGTTTTGAAGCCGTGCAAATTAGCCATCCAAGCAACAGGCTGTAATGCTTGAAACTCAGACATCTCGGTGAAAAAAAAAGTGATTTGTTTGGATATTTTTTTTTGATTAGTTCTTTTTGGATAATTACAATAATATTTTTTAGCCCTGGCTTTTTGAATAGAAATGGGTTGTATACTCGTCGAAATGGATTGGTGATCTACTACTATATTATGGCATAATGATCTCAGTTTATTTTGTTTGAATGGGTTTATTTGGATTTTCCAAGCTTCCTTTGACAAAACACGACCTTCAGATCTTCCAAATTTTAAATAGTGGAATAGTGGATTGATCCCTGCTTCTTTAATATCGGGATAATCCAGTAAGTAATTTCTGGTGCTAAAATTTGGTCCGGGATCTAATAATTCAACCACACCATATTCAAGGTAATAGCGCAACGGATCCATATTCGCTTTTTTTACCTGAGGATAATGATGAAGAAACCAGGTTTCATTAAATAGATCAGAAGCTCGAAGTATATCTATTTGATCTATCGTCTGAGGATTTGGAAATCTCCCTTCTCTAACACCAAAACGTATGTAATGTATTAAGGGATTTATTCCTGATAGACTGACATCAGGGTAATTATCCAAATACCACCTGCTGTTGAATTTTGGGCTTGGGTCTCGTCCTTCAAATCCGCCATATCTGTAGTAATGCAGAAGTGAATTTATTCCAGCCTGCTTGACATCAGGATAATTCTGAATATACCAGGCTTTATCGAACAGGCTCGAGGCGCTTAATAAAATAAGGTCTCTAATATGTTTTATTATTTGTTTTATTGATGAAACTGTTTTGGTCATGTCTATTTCCTATTTCTATCCAATATAATTGAAGAGGTGTGAATTTGTTCAAAGGTAACTAGTGGGAATAGGTTTTATTTGATAGGTGGTTGATCGCCTTTGACAAGTGTGGCATTTTCATAGTTAAAATTCTCATGCAAATACGCCTTAGGATACACATCTAGAATTATCCTAACTGATCATGGATGTACTCTGCGATCCTTTTTCCAGCCCCGCCTGTAAACATACCAACATTTATTTGCTCTTGGTAATGCTCACGCAAACCAGCCAATGGGTCATCGCCTTTCATCAACTGCTGAACAAAATTTGTTATTTGTTCCTCCGAGTTCGCCACATAGCAACTACCATATATTTCTTCTCTAATTGTGTCATCTAACGTTCCGCAAACGTCTTCACGGTTAAGGAAGATTATCGGTTTTTTTGTTGGGGCAAACTCACCCAGGAAACTGGATGCATCGCTAATGAGTAAATCGGCCCAATGAAATAGACCTTGATAATTATCACCTTCATATAAGAAGCATCTATTACCTGAAAAAAAAGAACGAAATTCTTCAGATGACATCAGGTTCGAAGCTTCAAGTTTTCCTACCAGACCTGGGTGGGGTCTAAAGAATAGAAAGATATCTTCATTTTCTTCAACCAGTTGTCTTATTTGCTTTCCATATCTTAAAAAGGTGCTCCAAGATTCAATGGTGTGATGTGGTGTATAAATAATTTTGAATTTTTTACTACTCGCTGATTGAACCTTATAAGGAAGTACATCAGATACTGAACTAGAATAATACTGGTCAATAAGCGGCGTACCCAAAGCAACAAAACATCTTGATGGAATTCGCGCAAATTTAATGAATGCATTTTTTGTTTTCAATGACCGGTCAAATATGCGCCAAGCATTTTTTTGTGGATCATTCCCAAATTCTCTCTTCGGATATTTCTGGCCAATATCAGCATGAGATATGCCATATGGAATATAAACAATCCTGGCATAACGTAAAAGATTGGCAGTTCGAAATTGCCAGGGACGCAATTCATCATATGGACTTGCCACAACAATAATATCCGGATTTAACAAATCCAATTGAACAGATCCATGAACCGCATCTAAGAAATCAATGTTTTTCTTCTTAAAATATTCGGAACTCTCTTCTGGACCGTTTAGCCATTCAAAAGTGGTATTAACAACAAAGGTTTTGAAAAGAGTGTCTGATTTGCACGCCTCATACAATGATTCCATAATTTTCCAGGTTCCAGTGTCTTGCGCAACGAAGACTATGCGAATTGGAATCTTGCCAAGTCTTGCCTTACGAATAATTCTACGTAAATTAAAATACAAAGGAACACGAGTGTATTGTTTTTTGATCTGTTTCGGCAAAGAAAATGACTCTTTCTGGTAGAGGCGCGCATAGAGAAGGCGCATAAAAAAATCAGCAAATGAAGTGATGTTGTCATATACTTCACCAAGATCATATCCTGATTTTTTTCTCAGAAAATTAAGCATTCTCAGCAATATATAGGATCTGAGAACTCGCTTTTTGTTTTTTTCGTAAATCAAGTAATGTACTAAAGGGTTAAGTCCTGAATTTCGAGATTCTTCGTTTATTATTAGATAGTCTTTAATAGAAAAATTTGCGTTGGGATCTCTTCCTTCAAAGCCATCATAATAAAAATAATGTACTAACGGGTCTATTTGTGCTTGCGCAACATCCGGATTATTCGCCAGATAAAATTCTTCATCAAATAACCCTGATGAACGAATCAGAGCTAATTGATCTAAACCTTCAGCTGGCTTTATTCCCCTTTTTTCCTTTTTTCCGAACCTTAGATAATGTACTAAAGGGTTAATCCCTGAGTTTTTTACATCTTCATAACTTGTGAGGTACCAGGCACTTGAAAAGTAAGGCCCCGGATCACTGCCTTCAGTTCCTCCAAATTGAATGTAATGATTTAAAGGATCTATTTTCGATAGGGCAACATCCGGGTTATTCGCTAGATAATACTCTTTATCAAACAAGTTCGATGCACGTATTATTAGCCGCGCATGAATCAAACGGACAAATTGATTTATCTTTCTTAACAGGATCATTACTCTGTTCATTAATCTCCAAAATAGACAAATTTCATAAAGTTTTCTAATAGAATCATTAAGATCATAATTTAGAAAATTATCGATGAATTTTTAGGGAAAGTTAGTGTAACATTCTTTCTGTAAATTGCAGAACCTTAACAAAATTGGTGAGTCAGAAGTATCCTTAAGGTGACCAAACCAAAAAAGGAGAACAAAATGACTCACCAAAATGATTATACCTTTGTAAATGAGATAGCGGAAAAAGGACTGGATGCAATTCCAGAACTGATGCAAGTGCTGATCAACAACACCACGCAAGTTGAGCGATCAAAATATTGCAGGCTGAAGAGTATGAACGGACAGGAAGTGTTGCGAGCCATATCTCACGTGCTCAATATTTTAGATATTGCAGCAAGAATGCATTTTATCAGAAGGCACAGTGAGGAATCACACCAGCGCCATCTTCGCGAAACTCGAGGTCACAGACCGCATACAAACTGCGTTCATCGCCATTCGACATGGATTGGATAGGGAATAGCAGCAAACAGAATAAAAAGTGTCCCTTTTTGAACAAGTTCAGATAGATATGAGACAAAAGGACTAGACAAAAAAGAACATCGAGGTCATCCTTAAGGGTGGCAACCCGAGAAAAGGAGAAAGACCTCGATGCGCATACATTGTATCCCGAAAGAATTTAATATCTAGCCAAACATAAACCAGTGAAGATCTCTGCTGCAGCAGACCAGCGCATGCAGAAACTGGACCTGTGGAAAACATTGAAAACGATGAAGGTATCGGATCAAGAGATCAGCAAGTTATTGAGAGTATCCAGGGCGACGTTATACCGATGGCAGAAGCGGATGAAAGAAAAAGGTCCAAAGGGGCTGGAGGAAAAAAAGTCGCAGACCGCATCGGGTACGCAGCCCAATATGGTGGGGAACAGACCTGTCCGAAGCCGTGATAGAATTATGAGAAGAATACCCGGGATGGGGAAAGGACAAGATCGCAGTTCTACTGAAACGCCAAGGTCGGAAAACGTCCAGCTCCACAGTAGGGAGGATACTGGTGGATTTGAAACGACGCGGGGTACTGCATGAGACACCCAGAGGGCTGGTGAAAGTAAAGAAACGGAGACAAAGGAGACCTTATGCCATACGAAAACCGAAGGATTACACAATAAGAGAACCGGGTGACCTAGTGCAGGTGGATACGCTGGATGTGCATCCGCTTGATGGGTGCATGGTCAAACACTGCACAACCAGAGATGTGATCAGCCGGTGGGATGTGGTGGAAGCACAACATCGTGCCACAGCAGGTACTGCGGCTGAATTCTTGGACACTATACTGGCACGTATGCCCTTTCGAGAAAAAGCCATCCAGGTGGATGGTGGGAGTGAATACCGAGCAGGTTTTGAAGAAGGTTGTCAGCAATTGGGGCTGAAGTTATTTGTTCTACCTCCCCACTCGCCCAAACTCAATGGGAGGGTGGAGCGTGCACATCGCACTCATCTGGAAGAATTCTATGCAGTGATACCAAAGGGTGCGCAGATAGATAAGTTGAATATCGACTTATACAAATGGGAGCGGATATACAACCAAGTCCGTCCACATCAGGCACTGGACTATCTGACACCTGCAGAGTATATTAACAAGTACTACCCTGATGTAACCTCGAATAAGTCTCATGTGTATTGAACGAGTAGAATTACTTGACGAACCCGCGTAAAACAGATACTATACGAATATCGATTAGCTACCGCAGCGTGCCCGGCAAGCGTAGACCAGAGTTCGTCAGGTCGGCTGATTCGCAGAGCCCGCCGCACAAATGGCACGGATTCAGGATTTTGACTCATAACCCGGAGGTCAGTGGTTCGAATCCACTCCCCGCTACTGTTTCCGAGACGACCAGAAATGGTCGTTTTTGGTTTAAACATGCGCTAATTCCTTGAACTAATTATGAGAAGAGAAATTTGTGGTGACTACTTAATGGTTCTCTTCTTAGGATAAATCAAGATTATCATTCCAGGAATTCTTTTGCAATATACCAATATGGATAGGTTTTTAACATGAAAACCTATCCGTATCGATAGGTTTTGAGGATTTTGATATGTTTTCAGGGAAAAACTCCAAAAAAAGTCTCCTGCCCTCGTAATTGGTAGTAGACAAAGTCGCTAGAATCAGATTCGTTGACGGAGAAGAGATGAGTGTTTTCTCGACCAAAACCGGTTCAATTATTTATGGCCAAATCCACGGTTTTAGGATTCACATTCGTAACCCAGTGGTCATTAGTTTGAATCCATACCTTGGGTTGAAAAGATCTTCCATATTTTCGATTTACCAATCATGATTTCATTCTATTCAAGGAAGAACGGAATATGAAAAATCCACTTGTCCATTTGCTTGCCCACTTTTTTCATCTTGAGGCAAATAAGTGCGAATATATTCAAAAGTGACTTCATCGGGTTTTACAGTCACCCGCAGGTAACCCGGGCTGCCAAATGTATCCACACACAAATAGCCATATTCGGCAGCGCTGTTGGTGTCATTCGCTCGGTTTGTCCCGGGCTGTGGCACTTCCTGATAAATGATTCCATTCAGTTCTTCTTTAGCAAAAAGATGATCATGACCATGAAAGACTGCTATAACATGATTCGCCACAAACAAATAGAGAATTATTGTGCTAAGCCAAAGTTAAAATGTCCCCTAAGAAAGGGACAGTAAAGTGGACAAACGATACAACATGAGTGAAAAAGAATTGAGCAGGCTACAAGTAATGGGAATGCTAGAGAAGCAACAGGTCACGCAAAGGATGGCGGCAGACCAACTGGGCATAAGTACAAGACAAATCAAGCGATTATGGCATGCCTATCAGGAACAAGGAGCAGAGGGATTGATCCACAAAAGCCGTGGAAAGCCCAGCCATAATCAATTCAAAGTGGAGATAAAGCAACGAGTGCTCGATCTGATCTTAGAGCTGTATCGAGATTTTGGACCTACCCTGGCAAGCGAGAAACTGAGAGAAATTCATGGGATACAGATCTCGGACGAAAGTGTGCGGAAACTAATGCTGGCAGAGGGGTTGTGGAAACATCGACGTAAGCGAAAACCACGGGTATTTCAAATGCGAGAGAGGAGAGCATGTTTTGGTGAGTTAGTACAAATTGACGGATCAGATTACGATTGGTTCGAAGGACGCAGCCCGCGTTGTACCCTGTTGGTGTTTGTGGATGATGCCACAGGCAAACTGGTAGAGTTGTTTTTTGTACCGCATGAGAGCTTTTTCGGATATTGTGAGGCTGCTAAGCACTATTTTGAGAGATATGGCTAGCCAGGCGCCTTCTACAGTGATAAACATGGCATATTTCATCTCAACACCCCAAAAGTGACCGCTGGAGATGGTTTGACGGACTTTGGTAGGGCGATGCAAGAGCTGGGTATTCGCATCATCTGTGCCAATACACCACAAGCCAAAGGTCGGGTGGAACGCGCTAACAAAACCTTACAGGATCGTCTGACCAAAGAAATGCGCTTACGTGGAATATCTACCCCAGAAGAAGCCAATCAATGGCTGCCTGAGTTCATGCAGGCCTACAATCAGCGTTTTGCTACTCAACCCCGCAGTGGTCATGATTTTCACACTCCCTTATCAGCCTCAGATCAATTAGATTGGGTATTATGTCGCAAGGTTACTCGTACACTCTCTAAAAACCTGACCTTCCAATATTCTAAAACGATTTACCAGCTCCAGGTCAAGCGTCCTTCTTACACTATGCGGAATGCAAAAGTGACTGTCATTGAAAATGCCAAAGGTGAAGTTACAGTCCTGTACAAGAACTGTTCAATTCCTTTTGAGGTATATTATCAACAAGAGAAACAGGCTCAAGTTGTTCCCGCCAAGTCCATCGATTATGAACTGCGTACTGCCGCTAAGAACCACAAGCCAGCTCCCGATCACCCTTGGTGTAAATCCTGGCCTAAAAAGAATGCCCCTGATCAAGGTGACATTCTTACTTTGTCAAACTAGGTGACATTTTAACTTTGGACTGAGAGCAAAAGAGAATTATTACATGTCCCCTGAAATTTAGGTTAACTGACCTGAAGGTTAAATGACCTAAAAATCCTGATGATATATCCTATTGTTTGGTTGATGGTTTCAAAGTCTAGATAAGACAGAATAATATTTTCAACAAATATTTACGATCTGCGTCCTCGTTGACATGCCGCTGGCGCCTTGTTAACACGCCTCAAACGTTGACACTACCGCAGTCATGATTGAACAGGAAAGGCTCGGAAGCCACTTTTAACATAGAGATATATGGAAATTCAATTCGACCGAGAATTGCCCCCTGCCCAGAAAAACTCGAATCGAAACCGGTATAAATTTCTTCACCTTGGATTGTCAAATGGAGAATTTAACAGATGAGGGCCCGCAAATTCTTACACAAATAAATCGGCATATTTATTTGTGTAAAATAACAATCTTGATCCATGAGAACGGTGTGCACTTTGTTCCATCCACTTCGATCACCTAGAGACTTAAGGGGGAACAGGTCAACGGAGTGACTCACCGTTTTCTTTTGGGCGTTCTTTGATGGTATTGAGAATATCACCCAATCGCCAGGGAAGATACTTCCTGACCTCAACACTCATATTGATATGGTTCGCTCCCAGATTGGAACCTTCAGGGGGCGGTGGAACATTATGAATATGAGCATGTAGGTTGATCCAACCATCTTCAATTTGGATTCAAAGCCACGCCCAACTTCTCGATATAATTTTTTATCATTTAAAGGAAATTAGGCAAATCACAAGGAACTCATTATTAGCGCACCTATAAACATTGGAATTCGTAGGTGAAAGTGATCTGCCTTTTTGGAAAAAAGCATCAATCATTACTTTGCTAATGATCATGTCAATGCCTTGCATCTCTTGG
>JAAYWB010000099.1 GCA_012516855.1 Candidatus Cloacimonadota bacterium | reverse complement strand
TGTCGCGGGCCGCATCGAGGATGGATTGTCCCAGTTTGAATGGAACCGATCTGCCGTTCAAAACGAAGGTTGCACCGGACATGACAGACTCCTTTGCAGACGGATTGTGTTCACGGGATTCACGAGGCGGTAATTTATATCATATATGGCATATGCCGAAAATGGCTTAATACAGGTCCGTCGGGATGTCAATAACCTTTTCGGGCTCCGCCGCCGGCGGCCGCGGGAGGGGATCGCCCCGGGGAACAATGTTATTTTAAACTTATGCTTGCTGAAGGGTTTTGAAATTGATAGGTTGGACACAACCCCGGGTTGGCGCTGTCTTCCGTTGCGACGGGTTGGAAGACCGGATGAAGCAAGAAACCTTTTCTGGAACCGAAGGGCCGCCATCATGAAAATTCGTTACAAGATCTGGTTGGAGCAAGACGGGAAGGTGATCTTCGGGAAAGGCCGGGATGAACTGTTCCGGGCGATCCAGGAGTGCAGGAGCCTGCAGGCGGCGGCAAAGGAATTGAAGATGTCCTACCGCGCTGCCTGGGGGAGACTCAAAGCGTCAGAAGAGCGTCTCGGCATCAAACTCGTGGAAAACGACGGTGCAAAGAAAGGCCTCCGCCTGACGGCGGAGGCCCGGGAGCTGCTGGAACAATACGAGCAGTTCGAGAAGGACCTCAAAAATTTTCTGCAGAAAAAGTCGAAAGCCTTGGGGTGGGACAGGGACGTGGAACGCTGAGACCCGTCCGGAAGGATTGCCAAACCCCCGCCCCGGTAGCGCACCCGCTTCCGGTCAATCCTTCCTCCTGATCATTACGGCCCCTTCATCGGTGCGCCAATCACCGGTCGCCCCTCATTTCAGTTTCCCCAGCTCCCGGATGAGCGCCTCCAGTGGCGGGCGCTTGTTGATGTCGTGGACGTCGATGTAGCGGATGACTCCCTTCTTGTCGATGACGAACAGGGCCCGCTCGGTGGTGCCGTCGCTGCGGAGCACCCCGTAGGTCTCGGCAACCTTGCCGTGGGGGTAGAAGTCGGAGAGCACGGGGAACCACAGCTGGCCCATCTGGTTCGTCCAGGCGTAGAGGGTGGGGATGTTGTCCACGGTGATGCCCAGCAGGATGGCGTCGCTTGCGTCGAAGAGGTCCTTCACGATGTTGTAGCCCGGCCACTGGTCGGAGCACACGGGGGTCCAGGCGGCGGGGACGAAGGAGAGAACGACGTTCTTCTTCCCCCGGTACTCGCCCAGGGTGACCCTCTTGCCCGCGATGGAGGGCAGCATGAAGTCCGGGGCCTGCTGGCCGACTTTGACCTTCAGGACGCTGTCGACGGGTTTCAGATCGCCGGGGGAATAGATGTTGTCCTTGTAGGCCTCGGAGTGGGTCTGGGCCATCGCCGGCACCCCGAGGGTCAGGGCGACTACGAGGGTGATGAAGGCGGCTGTTCTCATTATGGCATCCTCCTTACAGTCCTGCGGCTTTCTTCAGGGTGTCCAGGAAGGCCGGGATATCGCCGAACCCGCCCAGTTTGGCGTAGGTGATATCCTGGGTGCCGTTCGGGTTGAGCCTGACGGCAATGAAGAAGGGCGTTCTCACCTCGCCGCACTTCTTGTGGATGTCATAGTCGGGGTCCGGGAAGACGGGGAAGGGAACACTGTATTTCTTCCGGAACACGTCCGTCTCGTAGGACGAGTTGCCCGCCCCGATGCCGATGATTTTAATCTTCCCCTTCGAGACGGGGTCCTTCTCAATGGCCTCGTAGAGCTGGTTCACGACGGGGGCCTCTTTCTGGCAGAAGGGGCAGTACATGCTCAGGATCTCGATGAGGACGAGATTGGCCTTGACGTCGGCCATCTTGAAGGTCTTTCCCCAGCCCGAGAGGCCCAGGTAGGTCCGATCCGCCCGCTCGGAGGGAACCGGGAGCATCAGGTCGAACAGCTTGTCGCCGGGCTTGGGCTGGCCGGCCGCGAGGACCGGGACCGCCGCGGCCAGGGCGGCAAGCAGCAGAAGGGATACCAGGATTATCTTCTTCATCTTCATCGTGTTCCTCCGCGCCATGGGTCGTTTTGTCATGAAGTCGCCGGGTCCTTCGTGCGGACCCCTCCTTTTCTCCGCCCCGAAACCATAACAAAAAAAAGCGGACGGGTCAAAGAATGGGGCCCCGCTTCCCTGCAGTTGGACATCCCGTAATCGGGGCCGGGAGGGGACAAGAAGTGCTTGACATTATGTCATTAATGACATAAATGGGCTCTTGCCGGTAGCCATCCCCCTTTGAGGAGATGACCGGTGATGTACATTCGGGAGAGAAGAAGACGGCAGAAGGCGGGTGCACGGATCGCCTGAAAGGCCTTGTGGGTGAGGATTTCACTTGACTTTCGTGCATGAATAGCGTTTAGACGCAACCGGTCTACCGCATTTCTTTTGTCTCTCTTCCCTGCGGCCGGCAGCCTTTTCGATGTGCCGACTCGTTTTCGCGCGCTCATTTCCCAGCCAGTCGCAACCCAGTTCTTGAAATTTGAATGACGGAGGAAACCCGGCAGCGCCGAAAGGCGTTGCGAGTACGGTGATGAACTGTATGCAATCCTCCCTCTACCGGGGGCGGCGAATAACAAGCATCTTTACGGTTCGGTCGTGAAAGGGGGTTTTATGGGGAAAGACGATTACACCAAAGCGGTAGGCCGGCAGTACAACCGGCTGTTGGAGCAGTGCAAGGTCCACATGGACCGCTTCGAGAAGGAGTATCCCGCCCCGCGGGAAGACTTCCAGGCGCTGCTGAAGGAGCGGGGGGTCTCGAGGCGGGACTTCCTCAAGTGGACCTCCTGCATGACGGCGGCCCTCATGCTGCCGCCCATCTTCGAGCCCATGGTCGCGCGGGCCGCCGAGAACTTCAGCCGCCTGCCCGTCATCTGGCTCCACTTCGCCGAGTGTACGGGCTGCACCGAGTCCCTGCTGCGCTCGTCCTACCCGAACGTCGATGACATCCTGCTCGAGACGATCTCGCTGGAGTACCACGAGACGATCATGGCCGCCGCGGGCGACCAGGCCGAGAAGTGCCTCGAGGACTGCATCCACCACTTCCCCGGCAAGTATGTCTGCGTCATCGAGGGCGCCATTCCCCTGGGCCTCAACGGCCAGTACATGCGGATCGGCCACAAGGGAGAGACGGCTCTCCAGATCGGCAAAAAGGTCACCTCCAAGGCCGCGGCGACGATCAGCATCGGCTCCTGCGCCATCTGGGGCGGCATCCCCTCGGCCCGGCCCAACCCCACCGACGCGGTCGGCGTGAGCAAGGCCCTGGGCATCTCCACGGTGAACATCGCGGGCTGCCCCCCCAACACGGTCAACTTCACGGGGACCCTGCTGTACTTCCTCATGTTCGGCGGCATGCCGCCCCTCGACGGGCAGGGCCGCCCGGTCTGGGCCTACGGCAAGCGCGTCCACGACTTCTGCGAGCGCCGACCCCACTACGACGGCGGCGAGTTCGTGGAGCAGTGGGGCGACGAGGGCGCCCGGCGGGGCTGGTGCCTCTACAAGGTCGGCTGCAAGGGGCCCTACACCATGGCGAATTGCCCCCACCTGAGGTTCAACGACCACATCTCCTGGCCGGTCATGGCGGGGCACGGCTGCATCGGCTGCACGGAGATCGGGTTCTGGGACACCATGGCCCCCCTGGAGAAGCCGATCCACGAGGCCACCATCGGTGGCGGGGAGAAGACCGTCGACGACATCGGCATCATGCTGACGGTGGCGACGGCGGCCGGCGTCACGGCGCACGGCCTTTTCAGCGCGCTGCGTCACGGCGGTCCGGACAAGAAGGACGAAACCCCGCACAAGGAAGGGAAGGAGTGAGGAGGTGAACCATGGCGAAACGACTGGTCGTTGATCCCATCACGAGGATCGAGGGACATCTCAGGATAGAAGTCGAGCTGGACAACACGAACACCATCAAGGATGCCTGGAGCAGCATCACGCTGTGGCGCGGCATCGAGACGATCCTCAAGGGCCGCGACCCCCGGGACGCGGGCCTCATCGTGCAGCGCTTCTGCGGCGTCTGCACCTACGTGCACTACGAGGCGAGCATCATGGCCTGCGAGGACGCCTTCGGAATCAAGCCGCCGCCCAACGCGCGCCTGATCCGCAACCTCACCCAGGGCATCTGGTACCTGGGCGACCACATCATGCATTTCTACCACCTGCACGGGCTGGACTGGGTGGACATCGTGAGCGCCCTCAAGGCGAACCCGAAGGCGGCCGTGGATCTCGCAAAGAGCGTCCACCCCAATCCCTGGAACTGCTCCGAGACGCACTACAAGGCCGTCCAGGACCGGCTCACCCGCTTCGTGAAGTCGGGGCGCCTGGGCCCCTTCGCCAACGCCTACTGGGGCAACCCCTCCTACAAGCTGCCCCCCGAGGCGAACCTGGTCATCGCGTCGCACTACCTGGACGCCCTGCAGGTCTCCAAGACGGCGGCCGCGGCGCAGGCTGTCTTCGGCGGCAAGAACCCCCACCCGCAGCACCTCGTCGTGGGCGGCGTCTCCTGCGTGCTCGACGCGATGAACCCGAGCCGCCTGGGTGAGTTCCTCTTCCGGGCCAAGGAGGTGAAGGACTTCGTCGAGAGGGCCTACATCCCCGACGTCATCCTCGCGGCGCGCTACTACAAGGGCGAGGGCCTGGCCGGCATCGGCGGCGGCGTGAAGAACTACCTCTGCTTCGGCGGCTTCCCGCTCGATGACGGCATGACGAGCTTCCTCTTCCCGAGGGGCATCGTGAAGAACCGCGACCTGACGAAGCTGCTTCCCATCGACGAGAAGCTCATCACCGAGGAGGCGCTGCACGCCTGGTACCAGGACGACAAGCCCCAGCACCCCTACGAGGGCACGACGATCCCCAAGTACACGGGCTACGACAAGGACGGCCACGTCAAGGGCAACGAGAAGTACACCTGGTGCAAGGCGCCCCGTTACAACGGCGAGCCCCACGAGGTGGGGCCGCTCGCGCGCATGGTCGTGGGCTTTGTCGCGGGCGACAAGAAGATCAAGCCGCTCGTGGCCGACACGCTGAAGGCCACGGGGCTGCCGGCGACGGTGCTCTTCTCCACGCTGGGGCGCACGGCCGCCCGGGCCCTCGAGACGAAGCTCGTGGGCGACCAGCTCGAGCCCTGGTTCAACGAGCTGGTGGGCAACATCAAGAAGGGCGACGTCCGGACCTGGACGCCCTGCGACGTCCCGAAGGAAGGACAGGGCCGCGGAATGACGGAGCCCCCGCGCGGGGCGCTCAGCCACTGGATCCGCATCAAGGACCACAAGATCGCCAACTACCAGGCCATCGTCCCCTCCACCTGGAACTGCTCGCCCAGGGACAAGAACAACAAGCGCGGCCCCTACGAGGAATCCCTCATCGGGACGAAGCTCGCGAAGGCGGATCAGCCGCTGGAGATCATCCGGACGATCCATTCCTTCGATCCCTGCATGGCCTGCGCGGTTCACGTCATCGAGCCGGGCGGCCAGGTCCGCAAGTTCCGGGTGGCCTGAAAGGAGGGTGCCATGGAAGCAATCGTTCCCAAGAAACACTGGACCGTGGCCATCCGCATCAACCACTGGGCCATGGCGCTGGCCATCTTCGTGCTCATCGGCACGGGGTTCCTCATCGCCTACCCCTTCACCCTGCAGGGCGGCGAGACGTGGATGAAGTATTCCGTCGGGTATATCCGGTTCGTCCACATCCTCTTCGGGGTGTTCCTGGCCCTGCTGTTCGTCTGGCGGGTCTACCTCGCGTTCTTCTCCACCTTCAAGGCGGACTGGAAGGACCTGCTGGCCTTCACGAACATCCCCAACACGATCCAGCAGATCAAGTTCTACCTGCTCATCGACAAGAAGGGCCCCCCGCACACGGGCCTCTACGGACCCATGCAGTCGATGGCCTACCTGGGCCTCTTCGGCATGGTCTTCCTCATCGTGGTGACGGGGCTCATCCTTATGGGGGCGGGCTACAGCACGGGGCTCACGAGCTGGTTCTACGCGATCCTGAGGCCCGTCGAGAGCCTGCTGGGGGGGCTTGCGTCGGTGCGCTACATCCACCACGTGCTTACCTGGGGCTTCGTGCTCTTCATCGTGGTCCACGTCTACATGGCCTTCTGGTATGACGCCGTGCTGAAGGAGGGGACACTCTCCTCCATGGTGAGCGGCTTCATGTACGAGAAGGGCGAGCACTGAAACGTCACTTGATTTAGACCAAACTGTAATTAAAAAGGGGGAGATGAAATCTCCCCCTTTTTCGCTCGGGACATGGAAAAGAAGCAATTCATCACCATATTAGGTCTCGGCAACATCCTCATGAAGGACGAGGGGTTCGGCGTCCATTTCGTCAAGTGGCTCGCCGGCCGCTGGAGCTTCCCCGAAACGGTCGAGCTCGTCGAGGGAGGGGTCATGGCCTATGCCCTGCTGGGGCCCGTCTGCGGCTGCGAGCACCTCATCGTCGTCGACGTCCTCAAGACGGACGACGAGCCGGGGGCGGTCTACCGGTTCACCCTGGCGGAGATCGAGCCGAAACTGCCGCCGCCCACCTCGGCCCACGAGGTGCAGTTCCTCGACGTGCTGTGCAAGGCCGAGATGCTCGATGAGGCCCCCGAGGTGATCTTCCTGTGCGTCGTGCCGGAGAACATCCGGGACATGGACATGGAGATGACGCCGCTGATGCGCGAGAAATTTCCGATCGTCGAGGCGCTGCTGATGAAGGAGCTGGCCCGCCACGGCATCCGCCCGGAGAGACGCCATGCATGAGCTGTCGCTCGTTGAATCCATCCTGCAGATCGTCGAGGAATATGCGGCCAAGGAGGGGTTTGCCCGCGTGAGAGCCCTGCGGCTCTCCTGCGGCAAGCTCTCCTGCGTCGTCCCGCAGGCGCTGAGCTTCGCCTTCGAGGTCCAGTCGAAGGGGACCCGCGCCGAGGGCGCGGCGCTCG
>JAAYWB010000098.1 GCA_012516855.1 Candidatus Cloacimonadota bacterium | reverse complement strand
GTGAAGCGATTGAACACATTCTCATTCTGTATCTTGCCCTTCTCACGACTTAGTGGCAGGACGAGATGCTCCGATGGTTTGGGGTAGCCATTCGATATGATTTTTTTGGCCATTGGCTAGCAGCAATTGACTAATCTATGTTAGCGGTCTTCGCAGATCATCGCTTTCATCGACTATGCGGAGTAGGAAGATGTGTCCGAGCGTGTCTGGCAGCAGCGATAGTATCTCGTCGTCAGCGATGAGACGCATATACACTTTGATAGAAATTCAGTCACCGGAGCAATAATATGGAGAATATAATGATTACCTTGGATGAAGCGCTAATCAATGGAAGCGCAGGACGCCATGAAACTTTTACACCGCGGTACGGGTGGCTTAAAAAAGGATACGACCGATGCTGTGCCAATCGGCATGTATTTAATGATGAAAACTCCATTGAGCAACTTGGAGTTGGTAAAAACATGGTAAGATCGATTCGGTATTGGTGCATTCTTTTTCGACTCTTGGAGGATGACGCAAAGCCCGGTTGTTTAAAACCGACCGCGTTTGGGGAAAAAATGCTAGACACAGAAAAAGGGTGGGACCCCTATCTGGAAGACCCGGCAAGCCTTTGGCTGCTACATTGGCAGATATTTCGAGCCCCTTTTATTGCCGTCACTTGGAATATCGCCTTTTCATATGTGACACTTCAGACATTCACAGCGCGCGAACTGACGAGCGCAGTGCATAACAAAGCAAAAGAGACGGAGAAGATTTGCGATATCGCTGCTGGCTCATTTGAAAAAGATGTATCATGCATTCTCCGCATGTTCGTGCCTGAAAGACGCGAACATGCAGAGATCCGCTGTCCTTTTACCGATCTTGGATTAATTGTTCCGGCTGTCGAGACACCCGACAAAGATCGATACCGCTTTTCATCCGGCACTAAACCAAATTTACCAGATTTAGTCTTTATGGCTGCCGTATTTGATTATGCGGCGCAATGGCATCCGGGGCAAAACAGTCTGTCACTTATTCAAATAGCGTATGGCCCTATGTCGCCAGGCATGGCATTCCGACTAACGGAATCTGAATGTGGACAGAGGCTTGATAGAATTTGCCGACAATTTAAGGGGGCGACATTTACCGAGACAAATGGTATCCGGCAAGTACAATTTACTGGAAGTCCTGCGGCGTTGTATGAAGAATGCTTGATGAAGTATTACGGAGGGAAAAGATGAGGCACGTTGATCTATTACAATTGATAAAAATCGATCGATCGGTTGCCCGTTCCGTCAATCTCGACCGTGATGCCGATGATATGGCGCTGTTGAACCGTTTTCAAATCACTCCCGTCGGTTGCAGCATATTATATCGCCTTGCCGACGCAATAGAAGGTGAATCTGTCAATGCATGGTCGCTCACTGGACCTTACGGCACGGGCAAGAGCGCGTTCTGTAATTTTTTACTTGCACTCACATGCGCCGATCAAAAGAGGCGTAACTTGTGTTACAAAAACCTTTCCAGCGTCGATAAAAAGATTGCTACCCGTTTCAAGAGGTTTTTAGAACTGGGCAGCGAAAATGCGCCTGCTATTGGCATCAGAGCGGTCTCCCGTTACGAATCTTTGAACAGCACATTAGTTAGAGGTCTTTTATCCGCTATACAGGCAGTATCGCCTCGTTCAAAACGAGCTGACTGGGAACAGCTCAGAAAGAATGTCAAGCTGTTATCGGATAAAGATTGGCCCACGACAAGAAGTGTTGTGGATGCATTTAACACCTTAGCGCAAGTTGCTGAGCGACCAGTTTTTGTGGTTGTAGATGAATTCGGAAAAAATTTAGAGTTTCAGGCGCATCATGCAGAAAAGGGCGACATCTTCATTCTCCAAGCTCTGGCTGAATCCAAATCCATCTTCTTATGGGTGTGTCTCCATCAAGCATTTAGCTCTTATTCTGGCGCTTTAAATCGAGTTCAGCGTGAAGAGTGGCAAAAAATTCAAGGTCGTTTTGAGGATCGCTCATACATTGAACCACCGGCACGAAGTTTTGCCCTGATTCGAGATGCCCTTCGTATTACGACTATGCAGATGGCGCACAAAAAGACATTGACCGATTGGGGGCAAGCAATGGTGAACGCAATGTCTGGATTTCATTTGGACGGAATGCCTGAGCTGGATAAGGAGTCCATTCAGTCGTTTTTCCCTTTTCATCCTTTAGCGGTTTATCTTATCGGTGAATTGACACGGCGTTTTGCGCAAAACGACAGAACAATCTTCTCTTTTCTAACCAGTGGCGAAGCACACGCATTTGCTGATTGCCTGAAAAGATTAGAATTGGAAGAACGCGATGCACTGCCGGTCATCGGCTTGGACATGTTGTATGATTACTTTAACGAAACAGGCATGATCCGGCATGCGGATCGTTCAGAGAACCAGCGATGGCTTGAGATTCACGCCATGATTGCCGCACAGGGCCATTTGGACACATATGAAATTAAACTATTAAAAACAATAGGCGTGTTAAATCTCCTTTCGACGTTGCCGGGCATAGCGGCGACGGAGAAAATGATTCATGCTGCATTGGTCACAGCCCATTCAGGAAGAAAACATAAAACAAAGGATCTTCTCCGCGACTTGGTAGAAAAACGCGTTCTACTCTATCGGGAATATGCGCACGAGTATCGGCTTTGGGAGGGTAGCGATTTTGACCTGGATCGCGAAATACTGCTTGAACGAGGAAAAGTTTCCCTGAGACCTATCGGCGAACTCTTGGAAGAAATTGCGCCACGTCCGAATCTTGTTGCGGCGCGGCATTCTATCCAAACGGGAACATTTCGTGATTTTGCTGTGCGCTGGTGTACCGAGGACGATATCCCTGCCATCAAGAAGATGCCGCATCTTGAAGGTGAAACCGACGGCACGTTATGGTTAATGTTGGGAAAACAGAAAAAACATGAAAGCCTCCTTGAAATTGCAGCAGAGGGCCATCCCGTCATTGTCGGCTATGCGCCCTGCTTAAGCCAAGTTAAGCAATTAATGATAGAAGCTGCTGCGACACGTGCTGCTTGCGGTGCACCACAATTAGAGCGTGACGGCGTCGCACGACGCGAGGCATTACATCGTGCCGGCCAGGCTGCTCAGGCCTTGATAACATTTTTAGATAAGGCCTTTGCTCCGGACATGGGTCTGGTAAGCTGGTATGCGGCAGGTCAAGAACGGGAAATTCAAAGACATCGCGAGCTATCCTCCCTGGTTTCGGATTTGTGCGATCATATTTATGAAGAATGTCCCCGCATCAATAACGAAATGATCAATGTTACGCGAATATCCAGTATGGCTGCCGCGGCACGCAATCGCGTCGGTGAAGCTTTAGCCAACCAATCCGCATGCGAGGACATCGGCCTTACCGGATATGGACCAGAAGTCGCCCTGTACCGCACGGTTATTAAAGAAACAGGTCTTCACCGGAAAAATTCAGAGGGGGCGTGGGTTCTTGTAAAACCTGATAAAAAAAATCAGCCTCAATTGGCTGCCATATGGGATCTGTTTGATCGCATGCTTGAGGAAACCGATAGAACAGGGCAGAAGCTTCCGGTCAGGCAAATGCTGGATGTTTTAAAACGACCTCCTTTTGGCCTGCGCGAGGGGCCGGCGCCGCTTTTATTGTCGCATTATCTGCTTGTCCATTCCGACGAGGTAGCTGTTTATGAAGAGAATGTATTCAAACCATTTTTGGGTGATGCGGAGATTACCTTGCTCATGCGTCGTCCTGAACTCTTCAGTTTGCGATGCTACAAGCCATCAGGCATCCGTTCAGAAGTGATCCGCACGTACTACCAGGTCATCAATACAGACTTGAAACTTGCCCTGCACGTCCGCAATCAAACACTCTTATCTGTCGTCGTGCCGTTGACAGAATTTATCAAGTCTCTTCCAGAGTACACCCGGGCAACACGCACACTTAGCGCGAATGCGCTGCGTCTGAGAAATGCAATTATCAATGCCAAAGATCCGCAGCAGTTGCTCTTTCAGGATATTCCGGTCGCCTTAGGCTATCCGCCCGTTGAATATCATATTGATGACCAAACACAAATTCCTGATGCGGCAAACCTCCGAAAAACATTATGGAACGCATTAACGGAACTGCGAGATGCGTTTGATGCATTCGTTAAAAAAATACTCGGACGTTTTATTCTGGCCATGGCTGAAACGACATCACGAACGCTAACACTAACTGAACTCCGACATGATCTCAAGAATCAAGCGGAACCAGTGCTGAAAATCTGTTTAGATTCCGATTTGAAACCGTTTCTTGCGGCTTTAATTAAAGAAAAAGAATGCGATGATGACTGGTTATTCCAGGTCGCTGCAATCGTCATGAAAAAACCCGTTCAAAGCTGGCAGGAT
>JAAYWB010000097.1 GCA_012516855.1 Candidatus Cloacimonadota bacterium | reverse complement strand
TGGAACCGGGAACGGTGCTTGAGGTACTTCAGCACGAGGATCGCGATCAATGCTGTCCAAATCTGGGTCAAGAGCGTATCGGCGGATGTCCCCACGAAGGTCTTGATCTTCAGGTTCTGCTTGATCGTCTTGAAAAAGATCTCGATCTGCCAGCGGTCCTTGTAGAGGGCCGCAATCGTCGTGGCCCCGAAGGCCAGATGGCTGGTCAGCAGCACGATCACCTGCTCGTTGGCGTCGTCCCAGAGCTCGATCCGCCTCAGTTGCTCCGGATACTTCTTGCGGGTGTAGTGCCCCAGCAGCTCGATGGTGTCATCCCGCAGGATGTTGCGGTTCTTCGGACCCGCCCGTTCCTCCACGATCCGGTAATGGGCGTTGCCCTTCGGGCGGGTCACAAAGAACACCCCGGCCTCATCCCAGGTGCGGAAGAGCTTGAAAACGACATAGCCCCGGTCCACCACCACGATCGAGCCGCCCGGGAAGTTCAGCGTATGGGCGAGCGGGATCTCGTGGACCCTGCCGGTCGTGATGCAGGCAAACACGGGCAGATAGCCCTCATGGTCCAAAAGCAGGAGAAGCTGCACGGCCCCCTTGGTCTGCCGGTACTTGGCCCAGCCGAACAGGCCTGCGCACAGCCGGATGAGCGTGGCATCGAGGCTGAAGAGCCGGTTGTGGAACCGGAACGTCCGTTTGCCGACCGCCACCTGCTGGCAACGGCCCAGGATCTGATAAAACAGCTTCTCGTAGAACTGCCCGGGCCGGTGTTCGTCGGCGTAAGCCAGGGCCGAGCGTCTCGGGGCCTTCTGGATGCCCAGATGCCGGGCCTTGCCGAAACAACTGGCCAAGCCCCCGCAGATCTCCCGGAGGGAATGGGCCTGTCCCAACTGACAGAACAGCATGGCCACGAACGGGTCCCGGCAGTCAAAACCCTTGGCGCCTCGATCGGCCCGGGTGGCCTCCACGGCTTCAAAGAACTCGCGACGCGGAAATAGGGGTAGAAGTTGACCGAAAATGCTGCTACATCGGTTCACGAGGGTGCCTCCTTTCAGGGTTCGTATTCTTTGTGACAAAGAAACTTCTCCCTGATCGTGTGCACCCTTTTCAATTGCGAAAACCTAGTGTCTTGTCCTAGAAAAATATTTACATAGCCGTTCGATTTTCCGGAGGATCGAATCGGCGGTGGCGGTCCAGACAAAAGGTTTTGCTTTCGGGTTGTAGGCACGAACGAAGCGGTCGATTTTGGCCACGAGGTCCTTGACGCCGCGGAAGCTGCCTCGTCGGATCGCCTGCTGGGTGATCAGGTTGAACCAGATCTCCACTTGATTGAGCCAGGAGGCGTAGGTCGGCGTATAGTGAATGTGATAACGAGGCCGGGAGGCCAGCCATTGTTTGACCTTGGGATGTTTGTGCGTGGCATAGTTGTCGACGACCAAATGGAGGTCCAAATCCTTCGGGACGCTTTGGTCGATTTGGTTGAGGAACTGGAGAAACTCCTGATGCCGGTGTCGCGGCTTGCACACGGTTGTTACCTGACCCGAAGCCACGTCCAATGCGGCAAACAGGGTCGTGGTGCCGTGGCGCAGGTAATCGTGCGTCACCCCTTCGACGTAGCCCATGCCCAAGGGCAAGAACGGTTGTGTTCGCTCCAGGGCCTGCACTTGACTCTTCTCGTCGACGCAGAGCACCATGGCCTTGTCGGGGGGGGGTTCAGATATAACCCGACGATGTCCCGGACCTTCTCGACGAAGAACGGATCCGTGGAGAGCTTGAAGTGCTTTTGTCGGTGGGGCTGAAGCCCGAAGGTCGACCACACACGCTGTACGGTGGACTTCGACAGCCCCGTTTCCCGGCTCAGCAATCGGCAGCTCCAGTGCGTGGCGCCGTTCGGCCGGGTCTCGAGGGTTTGCCGGATCAGCCGGGCGATCTGATCGTCGTCGATGGTGCGCGGCGCTCCCGGCCGCAACTCCTCGTAGAGGCCCATGAGGCCCTGGTCGATGAAGCGTTTGCGCCACTTGATGACCGATGGACGGGAAAGTCCCACGGCGGTGGAGATCGCGCTGTTGGTCATGCCTTCGGCGGCCATCAGCACGATGCGTGCCCGCCGGGTGAGGCCTTGCGGCAAGGAACGGGATCGAACCATCGCAGTCAATTGGTCGCGCAACTCTGGTGTCAAGGTCACATCCTGCTGGGGTTGTCTCGCCATAGGGCCCTCCTTTTTCGGATTTTGTTGACCCTATCACAGGAGAACTCATATATGAAGTTATTTACGGGACATTACACTAGTATATAGCGCTGTCATCGTCGATATTCGGCGAATGCTAAACATGTCGAAGTAAGAACCCTTCATGTAAAAAATGTTTCATTCAGGGTGACTTAGAGAAGAAATCAGTTTAAGATGTATGGTATTTCCTTCATCTGTCAGGGAAGGTCCATCCTCACCTTCACTTTGCACTCATATTAAGCCAATGAAAACAATATGTTGGGAATATGTCCTAACATGGTACAACTCTTGCTGGAAGCTAGTGCGAAATGTAATCGGAAGATTGTACTGATCGGGTGCCGACGATTTAATTCTCATTAAAGTTTTTTCAGTCTAATGGCGATAGAGATGACGAGAAATACATGATAAAGGCAAACCGGTCGAAAGACATCGACGCAAAGCTTCTGGCCTACATTCGCTAAGAATACAGAATATGGCAACAGGGTTGCCAAGTGATGTCAGCACACGTCCTCTCGAATAAATCTTTCCATCACATTCCATGGCTTGTTCGATCTAGAACCATGTTCTTGTCTTGTATTCCGCTGCAGTCATTCCCCGATCTGTAACACAGTCGATGGAGGTTAACCCTATGACCATATGCAGGAATAAGTTCTCCCATTTGGGACGAAAATTTTCATCACATTCTTTTATGAAGACCGCTGTGATAGTTTATTTCGCGGCCATACTTCTATATACACC
>JAAYWB010000096.1 GCA_012516855.1 Candidatus Cloacimonadota bacterium | reverse complement strand
TTATAAATGCTTATAAATGCTTATATTTGTAAGGTTATAAAGTATCTGAAAAAATATTCGATAAAAAAAGTATAAAGATTTCAGGTGGACATATTCTATTATGGTTATTATAATCATTTGAACATATGATGTAAATACAACACCGACAACGATAATTGAAAGTTTTAACAGGAAATACTATGATACTTCATTCGTTTCAATATCCGTGCACGCACACAAATTTACGGGTATTGTTTTTATGCGATTTGATTCTACCGAACGGGGATGATATTTATCTCTCAACGAATCGATTTTCGCTGAAAAATTCTTCGATAGAGCGAATCATTGCAACGTTATTATTCATATTGATAATAATATTTTTTTATTTTTTTCGAAAAAAAATAAAACAAAATGGAAATTCCGGTGATATCGCACACTCATTCCGGAGCATTGCGCACAGTCAGAAGAGGGAAAACACTGGTTGGAATTATTGTACATCAGGTGTGCGATATAGTCCGGAATCCTCTCAGTTTTCTTTGGGAATCTCCCAACAAATTCAGTCGATAAGCATTGTGAACCGTACGATCCAGGATGGCATCCGCCAGGGTTGGGTCTGGGAAGCGGGCGTGCCAATCAGAGACAGGCACTTGCGAGACAATGATGGTAGCAGATTTACCAAAGCGATCATCGAACACTTCCAACAAATCTTGAGCCGCAGACAATTGAATAGGATCACGCATCCAATCATCCAGGATCAACACATCAGTTCTGGATAAGGTACTAAGCAAGTTGAGATAAGAGTCTTCCTGTCGGGCATGGTTGAGGGTAAGCAGAAAACGGGCAGTACGCAGATAACGGACTGAATAACCCATTCTGCAGGCAGCTACTCCCAGAGAGCAAGCCAGGTAAGATTTTCCAGTACCGGTAGCTCCCCCAATAAGGATATTGAGCGCTTTGTCCACCCAATTGCACTGAGCGAGTTCAAGAACCAGACTTCGTTCCAAACCTCGTTCAGGAGAGAAATCCAGGTCTTCCACGGTGGCTTGCATGGGAAACTCCGCCTGTTTCAGACGCCGCTGGGTACGGCTGTCCAAACGGCGGTTACATTCCAGATCCACCAATAGAGACAAACGATCTTCAAAAGACAATTGGGTATATTGGGGGTTGGAAATCTGTTCACGCAGACCCTCACGGAAAGCAGGTAAACGTAATTGCAGTAGTTTGTCCATCAATGTTTGTGAGATCATGAGAGGTTCCTTTCCGAATAGTATTCCGCTCCACGGATATTCTCGTGGGTGGGAAGGCCTTCAATTGGAGCAGGAGGGGTCTGTTTTTGCAGGAAGACCAATTCCTGGGTCACGGCCTTACATGAGAACACTTTAGCCTCAAAAACAGTTTGGCAGGCCTGTTCCAACAAAGGAGGACTATATTTCTTGGCGAGACTGAGGATACCCAAACAAGTTCGGTAAGCTTGCTGCGGAAACGCTCGCGATTGGAGAGTGGCTTTCACCATCGCAGTAGTTTGAGGGCCAATACTGTCTGCCCACTCGATCAATCTCTCTGAATTAATATCCTCCATAAATTGATGGTTGGCTGGCATATGTTCACGCTGGGTGGAATAACGTCCGGGATGGAAGTTACGTGGATGGATCGCAACCGATTTTCCCTGATGGAAGATCTCCACCATTCTTTCGGTGGCGTGAATGTCTACTCTTTGGTGGATCAGGGTATAGGGGACTGAATACAGATGACCTTCAAACTCTACATGGTAATCGATATGCACCGTGGCTGTTTTCCGCTCTGCATATTCATAAGGTTTTTCAGGCAAGGGTCGCAAGTTAAGTTGATCGATCTCTTCAAACTTCTGGCGACGTGAGCGGCCCACTGACTTCATGACTTTATTATTCAACTGTTCCAATAACTCTTTGATCGCCACATTAACTTCATGCAAACTGAAGAACTGGCGGTTTCTGAGGGGTGCAATTATCCAGCGTTCCACGTTTTGAACTGCGTTCTCTGCACAACTTTTGTCTTTTGGC
>JAAYWB010000095.1 GCA_012516855.1 Candidatus Cloacimonadota bacterium | reverse complement strand
TGCTTTCTTACCGTGTTGTAGTAGTACAAGTAATTAAATGCTTCGGTAAACATTTCTTGCCGGTTGGTTATTTTGAGGATTCTGGGGATGTAAAACTCGTCGTCATCGGTACGATGAGAACGTTCAAGGTGGGCGTTTTCTTCAGGGTGTTTCAGGTGATTTTGGACGAGTTTGCATCCGAAACCGGAAAGCAACTTTCTAAATTCTGTGATCTTGTACCAGGATTTTCCCCCGAATTCTTCTCCAAGGTCGACAGTAAAAATGATCTGGTGTGAGACACCGTGGCTTCTAAGCCAGGAGATGATCCAGAGGAACCAGGTCAAGCCATTCGTCCAGCTCTTCTCGTCTGAGTAGGCAATGAGCTTGAATCGGGTATTTACATCCATCGCGCTCCATTGATAAACGGGCAGTTTGTGGGCATAAATATGGTCGATCTGGGCTAGAGAAAGTGCTTTTTGATCTACAACATACTTCAGATCTACCTGCACGACTTCAAAAGGTTTGGCAGAGTACCAGTCCACAAATGGGCGGGGACCTTTCTTATGGGGTTTGTGTTTCTTGTTCTTGATGCTATCCTTGTTTCGTCTTACGATGTTACGAATTGTGTGTTCCGATAAGCTGATCTTATATACAGCCTCCAGCTCTTCCTTTAGTCTCAATGGCCCATAATTTGTCTTCTTCTTCAGCATCACTACTTTCTGTTCAACCTCTGCTGGTGTTTTGTTGTGTACCACATTTGGCGCACGGGAACCATCATCCAGATTCCCGGCTTCTCTCTTCGCCATTGCCTTATATACAGTCTTCCGTGTTATCCCTAACATCCTCGCTGTTTGACTCACGTTGCCTTTATTCGCCTTGAGTATCTGTAATATGGCCTGCCTGGCTGCTTGTGGGCTGATGTTGCGCAACTCTTGATAATCTAAAGGGGTGGTATCGTTCATTTCGATAGGTCTCCAACTGGTTGTACTTTATCCCAACCAATTCTAGACATTTATCCCTGTAGATCTCATAAGTCTTATTCATAAACTGTATACTATGTGCTGACCCCTTCACACTAAAAATGCTGTACAATATAGGAATCTATGCTAAATTTAAATGCTTTCAACCATAACCATCACCCCTCAAGGGTGAAAATGGTGACAAAAATCATCAGACGTGGAATTTCAGTAATAATATTTCATTAACGGAATCCTTTATAATAATCGAACTATAAACCAAGTAAAGATGTGAAAATTTGGAAGAAATCGAGTATATTAATGACGGAAAGGTTATTGTTACAAGCACGCGGGCAATGTCAAACGGGCATACCTATTCGTTATCAAAAGTTGCGTCTGTTTCAATGGGTGTACTAAAAAATGCCATGATGGGATGTGCTAAATGGCTTAAATTGGTTGGCGGGATATTTACAATTTTTATGGGTTTAATCACGATTAGAGATTCAATCGGACTGGTCTTCTTGGTTTTTGGAACCATCTTAATTGGTTTTGTCTATTTTTACATCTCGCAACTCAAAAAAATTATGTGTTTATAAGGCAAGGATTGGCTTTGATCTAATCGAGGAGGTTATCGCCAAATCAACTAACCAAGAGTATATCTAAAATTTTTATCAATGCAGTTAATGAAGCAATTAAGATAGAGGATGAT
>JAAYWB010000094.1 GCA_012516855.1 Candidatus Cloacimonadota bacterium | reverse complement strand
TTTCCGTAAGGGTTGCCTTCTGGTGCGCTAAAGCTACTGAAAACAACCATTTCAGGATGTTGTTTGCGTATTGCTTGCCATACTTCGGCGCTTGTTGAAATTCGTTGATAGTCCATTACGATTTCCCCTTACACAATGTTTGAACAGCCGTAGCTACTCGTTTTGGATCGTCATTAAAATAGAACTTCATACAGCCCTCTACAGTAGGCACATTAAGATTGATAGCCAATTGATAGCCAACTGCCACCCCATCTTTATGTACGGTATCTAGCCTTTGACTGATGTTTTCAGCGATTAAAAGTGCTATCACAGTCAACACAGCTACGGCACAAGTTGCATAAATCAGGTTTTGCGCCATTGAACGCTTAGGTGCTTCAAATGGCAGGGTGCTTATGTTTGTTGGGGATTTCATGCTGCAACCCTTTCATTCGCATTTGAACGGTCGCCATAAAAAGCGTCTTCACGTTGACGGCGTGAACCGTTTTCCATGATGCCGTCATACTCTGCGCGGTCACGCTCTGCTTGGTCTTGTTCTTTTTTTATTTGAAAAGCGCAATCACTAGCGGCATCTTCTAGAAATGCTGCAAAGTCAGATTCCAAGTAATTGCAACGCAAGGCTAGACTTGACTTGACCTTTTCATTGAGCGCTTGCAAAATGTCGCGCAATTCTTCAAGGCTCATTTCTTTGATGCCATCAAGGGATTGCAACACATCGAATGAACGATTGCTATTTTTCATGGCTTATTCCTGAGTTAAAACGATTTTAGTGCCTGCTGGTAGGCGTTCCCAATGGTCATCTGAATCACATCTAACCCAATCAGCACTGTCAAACAAAAGACCCAAAGGGCTATCGCCTATATCTACAACCACACCTTTAGTCGGGCTTGTAAATAAGACAGTTTGCCCAAATGAACTTTTTGCTTTATAAAAAGCAGGGAAAGCTGGAACACTTACCCACTCACCGATTTGCATTTCAGTTTTCATATTCACTCCTTGGTTATGGTTAAGAGCTCGTTTAGTGATGTGCCCCAAGCAATAACAGGTCAAATTGTTAATAAATAAACCTGAAGCACATCACCAAACGAACCCTGCTATCGAATGATTTTAGTGGTGGCGGCTATTTCTAGCTTGCTATGCAGTCCTGAAATCAGGAATAGCCCGTAACACTGCTCTTTCTCGCGCTTGGTAATCCCAAGAATCACCACCACTAAAATCATTCTCTATCTCAACAACTCCAACTATTAGGTAGAGCTTGCACAGCAAGATAATCTAAAAACAGTGACGGGTGACAGACCGTTCTTACAAGCTGCTGGCCAACATCCTTTTCGTTTCACAGCTACTGTTTGTTTTTGTTGTTGATGGTTGATTATAGTGTACTTTGTGGCACGGTGCAACAACTATTTGATTTATTTATCTAGGTACATACCCTAATAAAAATATCTTGCACAATGTCCAAAGATGTGCTACATTATGGGTATGAGTAAACAAAAAACCACTACAGGCGCAATCCGATTGCCACACGAGAGCTGGAGAAAGCTACGTGCTTTATTCCAGTATTATGGCGCAAACAACCATGTAAAAACCCTTTGGTTTCAGGCGTGGATTGATAAGCAATATGCAAAGGCGCTAAAAAACAAAGCTAAAGCAGAAGCGTTATTAAGGGGGCAAGCATGAGCGAACTAAAACACACTTGTTGC
>JAAYWB010000093.1 GCA_012516855.1 Candidatus Cloacimonadota bacterium | reverse complement strand
GCAGACCTTTCTTTATTTTTGTGGTGTTTGCTGGAACAAAATTAGAGCATTAGGAGAAGCAAATGGCTAGGGCAAGAAATATAAAGCCCGCTTTTTTCCAAAACCAAGAGCTTGGAGAGTTGCAGCCGATAGATCGTTTGGCTTTCATTGGCATGTGGACTATTGCTGATTTTCGCGGATGCATTGAGTTGAAACTTAAGCGCCTTAAGATACAAATATTACCTTACGATGATTGCAGTATTGAATCAATCGTGAACAATCTAGAGAAAGCCCGATTTATTCGGACTTACTCGGTACAAGGTCAATCATACATAAAAATCATTAATTTTGAGAAGCATCAGAACCCACACAAGAACGAACGTGAAGCTGGTAGCGAAATTCCTGATATTTCAGAAGCTGAAGAAAAATCTAATGAAATCAAAGAGTTGAACAAAGACGGAACAAAGCCCGATTTAATCGGAACTACTCGTGCTGATTCCCTCTCCCTGATTCCTGATTCCCCCATCCTGATTCCTGATTCACTGATTCCCTCAACTTCCGTCGAACCCCTTGCAGGGGACACGCCGAAGCCAAAAAAGCCAGCGGCAAAAAAAGAACCAGCGCCAACAACAGAAACGTGGAACGCATACGCCGCAGCCTACGAACGCCGATACCGTGTGCCACCAGTACGCAACGCAGCAGTCAACGGGCAGTTGTCGCAACTTGTTTACAGGCTTGGAGCCATCGAAGCGCCACAAGTGGCCGCATGGTACGTGAACCATCAAAACCAGTTTTATGTCGGTGGCGGCCACTCGGTAGGGTTGCTTTTGCGAGACTGCGAAAAACTCAGAACGCAATGGGCAACAGGCCGACAAGTCACCGCAACGCAAGCACTGCAAGCCGACAAAACGCAAACGAATTTATCTGCATTTTCAACAATGATCGAAGAAGCAAAGGGGCGCGAACATGCCGTCAGTTGAGTTAATTCAAGCCGTAGCTGTCACGGCAGAGCTATGCGGACGAGTGTTCAGCGAAGGCGCAGCACGAATGTTTGTGAACGATTTGGGAGCATATCCCGAACCAGCTGTACTCAAAGCATTGACACGATGCCGCCGCGAGGTCAAAGGCATGCTGACGATTCAAGACGTTGTATCGCGCATTGACGATGGACGGCTAGGTGTTGAGGAGGCATGGGCAATGATGCCGTTCAGCGAATCGCAAAGCGTGGTTTGGACCGAAGAAATGTCACAGGCTTTTGGTATCGCATTGCCACTGCTTAACGAGGGCGAAAAGGTTGGTGCGCGAATGGCTTTCAAAGAAGCCTACCAGCGGTTGGTTAGCGAAGCGCGTGATGCTGGAAAGCCCGTAGTTTGGACACCTTCACTCGGCCACGACAAGGGTGGACGTGAGCCAATTTTGAGCGAAGCAATTGCCAAAGGCCGATTGACCTATGACCAAGCGCAAGCCATTGGCTACACGTTGCCAGAGCAAAAAGGCAATCAAGTTCTTTTGAGCGACCAGCAAAAAGGAACACTGCAGCTGATGGATAGCATGACCAAAAAATTCACGGTTGATAAGGTTGTTTGGCCATGAAAAACAAAGCATTAGGAGTAGCAGCATGAGCAATTTTTTTATGACAAACGCGCCATTAGCGGAAAAACCAGCAGAAATAAATAATAAAACCGCATTAGTCAATAAGTACGTGCAAGCAAAGAAAAACGCTGCAAGATTGGTTAAAGAAGGATACCCAATAGAAAAGAAATTTGAGTCACTTGAAGAAATAAAGGCGTATTTATCTGGCGACTTAATTACGTGCCTTTTATGCGGAAAAGCATACAAAGGTCTATGTGGGCATTTATCAACAATACATAAAATAAGTGCAGATGATTACAAGGAAAAATATGGACTCCCATTTAGATCAGGGCTACAAATATCGTCATTGACAGATATTTATAGAGCGCGGATGAACACAGATAAGCAGAGGGAGTTCCTTAAAACTATACGAACCCCAGAAAACAAGAGGCTACAAGAAGCATCAATGCATAGGCAAAGAAAAGGCAGCGCTTTTCTGTTGAACTCAAAGCGGAACATTGCCAAAGCACCAACACCTACAAAAACTTACACAAAAGAAGATGCAATAAAAGTTATTAAATTTATAAAAGAAAATGATTGTTCGCTAAACGAGGCGATACGGAAAACAAAGATTATGAAATTAACGTGCTTTAGGGATTTATTAAAACAATTCCCAGAATTGCCATATACAGAAGCAATAAATAGCAGGAGTAGAGGCGTCACGAATCCGATCAAAAAAAATATGAAAGTAATCTCTGAAATTAAAAGGCTTCGTGACCTTGGGCACACATTCAAAGAAGTTGGAAATGCAATTGGTATACATAAGGAGTATGCGGCACGACTTCATAGAGGAGCGAGAGCATGACCCGAGCCGAAGCGCTTTTGAAACTTTTGAAACTCGGTGGGCTTTCCTACCGTGAAATTGTTGGGAACATGGGCGGTAGCGCTTTTGAAGTGCATGAAGCGGTCGCCTACCTGCGGTCAAACAACGTAATCAAGCCTGTCTTCGATAAACGCCATAAATCGCCACCAATTTATGAAATTACACCTGAGTACATCGAAAAAACAGCTATGCAAGAACTGCCAAGCAGCCAAGGAAACGAACTTCCTATGGAACCAGTACGACCAGACTTGCATTTATTGCGGGGCGAGGATCATCCAGAAAATTCAACGCCTACAGATACCCAAGGAGGAGAAATCAAGGCGGTGTACTGCCCAGCTTGTGGATTGGATTCAATACGGGGCAGACGAGGCCACGCTGAGGGCACTTGTAGACACAAAACAGTTTGCGGTTCAACCGTGATTTAACGAAATAGAGATTGAAATGATATTCAAATTTTGCAACAAATGCGGAACTGAAACACCCCATTACAAATACGAAATTCAATGCAGATGCAAGCCTTGCGTTATTGCATCCATCAAAAAAGCAAGAGAAGAACGTATCGCATCTGGGTTAAAGCCAATAACCACAAAAAAAGCGCCTAAACAAAAAGAAGTTGAAAAGGCAAACCCGGCGCAACCACGCACCTACAACCTGATGACAGCGCCAATTTACACGGGTGAAAACTGGCCAAACGCGCGCGGCCAGATGCGGCCCACTACGGCTTATGTTGGGGTGACAGGATGACATGGATATTCAGCCAAACACTTATGCGGGACTTCGAGAGCTCGCACTCTTCGCCGGCGCTGGCGGCGGCATCCAAGCCAGCCGAATGCTCGGATGGCACACCGTCTGCGCAGTCGAATGGGACGACTACGCCAGCAATGCACTTGTCTCACGACAAAACCATGAAAGCGCACTTGAAGCGTTCCCGATTTGGGCAGACGTGCAAACCTTTGACGGACACCCATGGCGAGGCCTTGTTGACGTGGTATCGGGCGGTTTTCCTTGCCAAGACATCAGCGCCGCCGGCATCAAGTGCATTGGCAACGGCCAAGTCCCCCATTGCGCCGCCACCGCCTTTGTGATTTTGGCTGATCGACTGGAGAGCATCAATGGCTGAAATAACAACAACATGGGTTTGCAAATGTGGCGGTGAAATGAAACCAAGTAAAGCTATTGTGTGCAAGCTGACTGGTTACCCTGATTTCCCTAGCGATAAATATGCCTGCACGGTATCACCTGACCCGCGCCAGCCTGAGCTAGTGGATTGTTTGAAGTGC
>JAAYWB010000092.1 GCA_012516855.1 Candidatus Cloacimonadota bacterium | reverse complement strand
CAGTGTGCGTGCCGGCCAAGGTGTTCGCCTTGGCGAGGTAACACGCCGCCACGGTATTGATCGTCGCGCCACTCGGCACGTCGACCTGCGAGACGACACCGCCACCGATGTTGACCTTGCCGCCGCTCGCGAGCTCAAGATAGCCCCACGTGCCGCCGGCAATGCCGGTTGCCGCGGCCTGGTCGCCGGTGATCTTGAGCTGGCCCTGAAGGCCGTACACCGAGATGTCACCTGACGATACCTTGGTACCCCAGAGCATACGCGCGACTGCAGCGCGGTAGGCACCAGCCGTCAGCGCGGTGCCGCCGTCGTCGGCGTACACCCGGAACGCCGCAGTGCGCACACTCGACAGCGCTAGGCCGGCGCCCTGATCGGTCGATGCAAACTCACCGATGTAAAAGCCGCCGTACGCCTTGCGATTGAAGAAAATGAGGTTTTGCGAGTCCCACTTTGAGTGCAGTCCACTCATGATTGCCCCCTTCGAGGCGCCGGGGAGGATAAACCTCCCCGGCAATCACGGTCAGTCAACAATGGCCGACGGCAGGCTCTCCGGCGCCGTCGGGTACCGCAGCCCTGCGAGGATGTAGAGCAGGCACCCAAGTTGAGCATGGGTGCCAACGTCCGCGCAGTCGACACGGATGCAGTCGTAGCCATCTGCATGGTCAAGCGCGGACGACGGCACCCAGAACGCGTACACAGCCTGAGACTCCGCCGAGGTAGCGTCCGCCTGGTAGTCGTCGTCAGCGGTCTGCGTCTCCTTCGTCCACGTGCCGACAGCCGTCAAGGTGCCCTGCTTCTTCCACACGGTCTCGATGACGTTGAGCGCCTTGGCGCCACCGTCGGTGTTGCCGACGTTGCGCTGCTGATAGATCGTGTACTTAGGGTCGTCGCCAGCGGTGCCGGCACCCTTGAAGGCAACGACGAGCACACCGGCGCAGTTTTTGAGACAGATCCCATCACCGGTGTTTGTCGCGGTCTGCATGTCCACCGGCACAAACCCCGGGATGATGTCGATCACGGAACCCAAAGGATTGGAGAACTGGTTCATGCTGCCCCCCTTACTTCCGCTCAGCCAGCGCGACGAACGGCGACACGGTGTTGGTTCCCTGCGCCGGCGTGATCGCCGAGCGCAGCATCGGACAGCCGTTGACACGCGCGGTGAAGCGGAACGCAGTCTCGTCGTAGATGAATCGGACGTGCACAGACGACGCGACGCCAACGCCACCCTTGCGGATGAGGTAGTAGCGCTGCAGGTTCATCGCCACCACGTCACCGAGGTCGCCGAGCTTCTTGTTGTGCTCGGTGACGATCACCGGCATGCCCCACAGCCGCCCAAACGGTTCGTCGCTGTAGCGGCCAGCCGGGATGTACACGAGCTCGCCGGCGGTGCCGATCTTCTCGTGGACGGCCAGCAACTCAGCCTCGGCGTCGGCGTGCATGGTGATGATGGTGTTCAGCCGATCGCCAGCCGGGATGCGCGCGCGCATCTTCCGCAGGTTCGCCGCCTCGATGGTCGCCGCGGCCTGCCCGGTTTCCTTCGGCACCTGGACGAGCGCCCCCGAGCGCAGCACGCCGAGCGCCATGCCGGCACCGCTGCCGTCAAAAATGTCCTCGTCGACCTGGAACGCCAGCTCTTCGCCGAACGCCCGCGGCCCGATCGATGCAAGCAACGAGCTGTCGGCAAGCTGCTCGTCGGACACGTACCAGAGGCCCATGATCTTCTCAAGCCGCATGGCGACCTTCGAGACCTTCGGCATGCTCGACGCCACAGTCGCACCCTCGGCGGCGTGGTACACCTGCACGCCACCCCACCGCGAGCCAGTCACGCGAGAGGTCTCGTCGATGATGTCGACCTCGGCGCCGTTGAAGCCGTCGCCGACCTCGATCGCGAAGCACCGCTGTGCGAGCTGCGAGGACTCGAACGCGATCTTGTCAACGAGCCCGACGGCCTGCGGCGCCAACAGGAAGCCGCCCTCGGAACCCTGGCCCTCGTTGCTGCCAGCCGGCGCCGCAGTGAGCGGCCTCAGCCGCGGATCGACGATGCCGGCCACGCGCGGCTCGGCGCGGTGAACGGCCTGCATGAAGGCGCCGAACGCCGCCTGTGGGGTCGGCCCCCACGGCGCACGCTCGCGGTTGTCCTGCCCCACGGTGACGCGCGGCGAGGCACTCGCCTCGACACCGAGCTCGGCCACAGCGGTGGCCGGGATGCTCGCGAGCTCGGCACGCTCGGCCGCCATGACCTCAGCCGCCTCGATCTGCGCCTTGACGCTCTCGAGCTCGCCCCTCGCCGCGACGAACGCAGCATGCTCTTCGGCCGTCGGTGGCCGGTTCTCAGCCTCGGCAGCCGCGAACGTCCGCTCCATCTTGGCGACGGCGGCGGCCCTGGCCTTTTGCAACGCCAGAATTTTCTGGTTCATGATTTCTCCTGCTCCGCCTTTGCGAGCTCGAGCTGGACCCTATACCAGTCGAGCGGGAGGCCGGCAGAGGTGACCTCTGTGGTAGACGCGGCGGCGTCTGTGCTCGCCGTGTCGGCATCATCCACGCCGGCGGTGATGGCGGCAACCTCGGCCGCCAGCTCGCCGGCTGTCATCGTCGGTATGGGTGGCGCGTAGGTGCCGGGTAGCGCGGTGATCGTCATCCCGGCCGGCACGACGAGCGCCTTGGCGCCAGGGTAAAACTCCTCGAACTGCCTGCGGATCGCGGCAGCAGCGCGACCGCCGGCGTCGACGCCGTCAGCAGTGATGATGTACCGCGGCTCGCCGAGCAGCTTCTGCGCCCACGCACGCACCGGACCCACATCGAGGCCGCGCGCCGCGGCGACGCGCAGCGCACCGGGGTCGGCCGGCACCGGAACAATCGAAAACTCGATGAGATCCTGCTCTTTGAACGCGATTTCCCACCCGCCATCTTCGAGCTCGACGAACTCGTAGTCGATCGGCACCCAGCCGCATGAGACGGCGTTGAGAAAGCCGCCGGCGAGCAGCTCGAAAACGCTGTCGTTGAAGCGCAGCATGCCCTCCGGCGTGAACTCGGCCTCGGCGAGCAGCATGTCACCGTCCGTCCACAGCCGGGTGCAGCGCGCCACGGGCAGGCTCGTCTGATCGTGCGCCCACAGCACGACGGGGTTCCGCATGTAGTTCTCAGTCCGCCAGCCGCCGGGGTTCGTGCGGTAGCCGTTGCGATCGGTGTCCTCGCCCGAGCGCAGGACGAAGATCATGCGTCGCGAGCCGTCGACCGGCGGCTCGATTGCCGCCGTCATCGCCGCGCGCACGGCGAAGCTGCCGGCAGCCGGGATGCTCTCGGCCTGCGCGCGTGCCGCGTGGCAGCGCCGCGCCAGCTCGTCAATGCTGAGGATAGGTCGCTCACTCATTGTTCCCTCCTGCGCCGGCAGGGGTACCGATCGGCACCCAGTTGGCCGGCCGGCAACGCTCGCTGCCTCCAGCCCCGCCGACCAGCGGTAGGTTTTCTTTGGCGAGGATGTCGTCGACGCTGTAGGCGCCGATCTCGCGCATGACTCGGTAGAACGCGCCACGCGCCGCCATGTCGCCGCGTAGCAACACCTCGACGGTGAACTCCGGGTAGTAGCCGGCCTCGATCTCGGACTCGTCGAACAGATCCAGCAGCATCCGTTGTTCCCAGTTGATCAAGTCAGGTTGCATGCAATACAAGAGAAAGGCTTGGTTTGTCTGCTCTATTCCTGAGCCCCACGATGTATCTTTAGAGTGCTCAAAGAGTAACCACGGCGGGATGCCCCAGTATCGGCCGATGTCGATGACCTGGTGCTGGCGGCTCTCGAGGCTCTGCGCCTGCTCTGGCGTCACGCCGAGCGTCTTCCAGTCGAGATCTTCCTCGAGCACGGCGACGCGGTGCGCCTCGCTGTTCGGCCCGTAGGCGGCCTGCCACGCCTCTTTGAGCCGCGCCTTGGCCGCGTCCGACAGTGCCGGCCCCTTGTGGACGAGCGCACCACGCTGCGCACCGCCCGAGCTGTAGACGCGCGCGGCGTACTCCTCGCCGGCCTGCGCGATGCCGATCGCCTCAGCCGCGTGCTCGATCGGCGAAAGGCCGATGAAGCCCTCGAGGCTCGGCCCGGTGAGATGCAGGCATTCCATCCACCCGAGTCTCACCGGCCGCTCGCCGGTGCGCATCGCCACGTCATACCGCGGCATGCCCTGGTCGTCAGTGACGACGCGCACGCGATCCGGGTGCAGCGGCACAAGACTACGCACGGTGCCGCCTCGATCGCGGATGATCGCCACGTACGCATTGCCCCTCGTGATCCGGTGCCCCTCGACCATCGCCCGAAACTGGTACGGCGTTTGCCACGGGTTCGGCCGCCAGTGCAGCAGCCGCGTGTTCGGGTGCTCGCTCGCGAGCCGCCGGCTGCCGTTCGGCAGCTCTTGGTAGACGCGGCACGGAAACATGCCGAGCAGGCTGCTCTTGAGAACGACGGCGCGCCACACGGCGCTGTTACGTAGCGCGTTGTCGAACGTCACCGTCCGGCCCGAGGCGGTGCTCGCGCCGGCAACGAACGGCCCAACGCTGCCGACGGATGTCCACCCACGATCGCCGCGCAGCAAGTCGGCGTCCACCGCGGCTCGAAAAACCTGCGCGAATCGGCCCATCAGCGAGCCCTCCGATTGCCAGCCTCACCACGGACGCCGGCGAGAAAGACCACGACACCGACGACGATGAGCGCCGCCGCCGGCATGAGCCACCAGAGACCGACGAACACCATGCCGAGGCCGCCCACCGTCAACAGATCGAACCAGTCAAACGGCCGCATCACAGTACCGTCAGCCCTTCGGACTCGTACAGCGCCACCACGGCCGCGCCGGTGTCGAGCACGAGCGCTCGGCCACGCGCCATCGTCGCCGCGACAATCGGGTCGATGCGCTTGCGACTCGCGGCCTTGTGGAACTTCCGGTTGCCGTGCGCGTCCTCCTTCGTCACGGCGTTGAGCGCACACCACCGCACGAGCGGGTTGCCGTCGTGGCGCATGGCGCCGGCCCGGACCTCGTCCAGAAAGTGCATCACCGGCGCGCCGAAGCTCGGCAAGTCCTGCGTGAACTTGACGACGGTGATGCCGACTTCCTGCAGCCTGTTGGCGAGCTGCACGGCGTGCCACGGGTCCACCGCCCACTGCGCCACGTGATACCGCTCGCTGAGCTCGAGCACGAGCGCGGCGATCGCACGGTCATCGATCTGGTTGCCTGGTGTCGTCAGTAGGTGGCCTTGCGCCGCCCAATCGGCGTACGGCACGAGATCGCGGCGGCTGTTCTCAGCCAGCAGCTCGATCGGCAGAAAATTCCACCATCGGTAGACGATCCCGCCGTCCCCGCGAACGAAGCACAGCGCCACCGAGGTGAGATCTTGGGTGCTCGAGAGGTCGATCCCGCCGTAGCACGTGGCGCCGTCGTACTCGCTCCAGTCGATGGCCTCGGCACACGCGTCCCAGTGCTCCGGCGCGATCGCGCGTGCCGCAGCGGCAGCTCGGCGGTTGCAGTGGTAGCGCAGGAAACTCGGCATGAATGCGCCGTCGTTCTCGGCCTTCTGTGCCTGCTCGGCGAGGTACTCGCGCTTCACACTGACGCCGAGGTTCGGGTTGGCCTTTTCCCACACGTCGGAATCAAACGGATCGTCGTCTTCGTCGAGTGCAAAGATGAACACGGCGAGCGCGTCATCGTCGAACCCCGAGGCGAAGCCTTCGAGCACGTTGACCGCGTAGTCATGTAACTTGGCGTACGGCGTCTCGGGTGTGTCATCGCCGGCGGTGGTGACGACGATGAGCATCGGCTGCCGCCGCGCACCCATCCCGGTTTCGAGCTTCTCGTACGCCGTCATCGTCCGATGCTCGTGCATCTCGTCGAGGATCGCGCCATGCACGTTGAGCGCGTCAAAGGTGCTGGACTCGGACGAAAGAGCCGTGAAGGTGCTCTTCCGCGCCTCACACACGAGGTGCACCGGCCCCCCCTCGATGGTGCGGGTGCACTCGATACGGTCGCGCAGTAGATCTGATTGCCGGCTCATTTCCCACGCGTCACGCATGACATACCGGCTCACTTGCGAGAGCTTGGTGGCGGTTGCGAAGATCTCGGCCCCTGGCTCGCCGTCGGGGTCCATGAGGTAGAGGCCGAGGCCGGCCGCGAGCAGTGTTTTCCCGTTCTTCCGGCCGACTTCGAGCCACACGCGCCGGAACCGCCTCATGCCGTCGGCACGCCGCCATCCGAAGATCACCCACAGCACAAACTGCTGCCACGGCTGCAGCTTGAGCGCCTGACCGGCCCACTCGCCCTTCCAGTGCCGTAAGTTGCGTTCGAAGAACCGGATCACGCGGCCGGCCTT
>JAAYWB010000091.1 GCA_012516855.1 Candidatus Cloacimonadota bacterium | reverse complement strand
GTTTCTGGCTTGGCATTCACCATCGCTGACAAACTTTCACGGTTTACAAACGGCCTGCAAAATCTTTGGCAAATTGAAACGCTACGCGGCCACTGCGGGAGCCGCGTTCGAGCGACCAAACCAATGCTTGTGCGTGTGCATCTTGGTGCGCGGATATATCGACACCAAAGTATTTAAGCCATTGATTCACAATCGCCAAATACTCGTCTTGGCTGAATGGGTAGAAACTCACCCACAAACCGAAGCGCTCTGACAAAGAAATTTTTTCTTCGACCCCTTCACCTGGATGGACTTCGCCATCGTCGGTATGTTTGTAGGTCAAATTCTCTTTCATGTACTCAGGAATCAAATGGCGGCGATTGCTGGTGGCATAAATCAGTACATTGGTGGACGATGCCGCTATCGTGCCATCCAAGATGGATTTCAGGGCTTTGTAACCTGGCTCTCCTTCTTCAAAGCTTAAATCGTCGCAGTACACGATGAATTTTTCTGGACGGTTGGACACCACGTCCACGATGTCTGGCAAATCAACCAAATCCGCTTTGTCCACCTCAATCAAGCGCAAGCCTTGTGGCGCATACTCATTCAAGCAAGCTTTGATGAGCGATGATTTGCCTGTACCACGCGCGCCCGTGAGCAGCACATTATTAGCTGTTTTGCCAGCGACAAATTGTTGGGTGTTGCGGGCAATTTTCTCTTTTTGACCATCAATTTCTTTGAGGTCGCTGAAACGCAACTCTGCAATGTGGCGAACCGGTTCCAGTACGCCATGGTTGATGCTGCGCTTACGATAGCGAAATGCAACTGCGTTATTCCATTCAGGTGCGGTTAATGCCTGTGGCAAGGTGGCTTCAAGGCGGACCACCAAAGATTCCGCACGGGTGAGAAAACGCTCGAGTTGCTCGTTCATTGAATTTGTCTTGTAGTTTGGATATGGCGTTCTTAAGAGCGGGAATTTAAGAACGGTAGTCGGCGTTGATTTTGACGTACTCTTCAGAAAGATCGCAGGTCCAAACCGTTTGCGCACAAGCGCCTCGGCCCAAGTCAACGCGCACCGTGATGTCGCTTTGCTTCATCACCGCTTGACCATCTGCTTCTTGGTAAGTTGGGTTGCGTCCGCCTTTGGTGGCCACATGTACATTGTCTAAATACAGCTCAATTTTGGTTTGGTCTAAATCTTCAATACCTGCATAGCCTACGGCGGCCAAAATGCGTCCCAGATTTGGGTCGCTGGCAAAAAATGCGGTTTTAACCAAGGGCGAGTGGGCAATGGCGTAAGCGACTTGGCGACATTCCTCATTTGTTTTGCCACCATTGACCTTGATGGAGATGAATTTGGTTGCGCCTTCGCCGTCACGCACAATGGCGTGCGCCAGTTGCTGGGCAACTTCCAACATGGCCGATTTCAATATTTGGCCATCTGTACTCGACAGTGCTTGTATCGGCGAATGTTGCGCCTTGTTACTGGCTATCACGACGAAGGAATCATTGGTTGATGTATCGCCATCAACCGTGATGCAATTGAACGATTCTTGCGCCAATTCAGTGGCCAGTTG
>JAAYWB010000090.1 GCA_012516855.1 Candidatus Cloacimonadota bacterium | reverse complement strand
GAATCGTTTGCAATATGTCAGCTAATTTGTCACCCTGCGATGAATCTAATTTAAAGAGCATCGACGACTTGACATTTTTATTGGTTTTCAATGCCAGCTCTAAGTTTTCAAAAACAGTTAGCTTCTCAAAAACAGTGGGTTTTTGAAATTTACGGCCGATGCCCATTTGTGCAATTTGCGGCTCGTTGTAGCGCAGCAAATTGATGGTGCTGCCAAAGTAGACGCTGCCTTCATTGGGGCGTGTTTTACCAGTGATGATGTCCATCATGGTGGTTTTGCCAGCACCATTAGGGCCGATGATGCAGCGCAGTTCACCTGGCGCAATATCTAAAGACAGTTTGTTGATGGCTTTAAAACCGTCAAAGCTCACGCTCACATCTTCTAAATACAAAATACGTCCGTGGGTAATATCCACTTCACCCACAGGCGCAGCCAGCCGTGCAAAACCAGCGCTGCGACCGCCAGAAGCGGTATGTCCTGTGATAGCTGCTTTGGCTTGTGCTTCTTCAAAATGGCGAGCCCCTTGCTCCATCAAGTCGGGTGTCATTTTGCACCGCCTTTCTTGATCTCTACTGGGTTTTCTAAATCAGTCGTATTTTCAGTGCTCAATTTCTTTGGTTTGAATTTATTGATGAACTTGTTGATCAAGCCTATCACGCCATCAGGCAGGAACAGGGTCACACCAATGAACAAAGCACCTAAGAAGTACAGCCAGAACTCAGGGTAAGCCACCGTCAACCAACTCTTCGCACCGTTGACAATGAAAGCGCCTGCAACAGGACCAATCAAGCTTGCTCTGCCACCCACGGCAGCCCAAACTGCCATTTCAATCGAATTAGCAGGACTCATTTCACTGGGGTTGATAATTCCCACCTGCGGTACATACAAAGCGCCTGCAATGCCGCACATGATGGCTGATAGGGTCCAGATGGTCAGTTTGTAACCGACAGGTGAATAGCCACTGAACATGACACGCGTTTCAGCATCGCGTATCGCCTGCAACAGGCGGCCAAATTTACTATTGACCAACCATTTGGAAAACAAAAAGAATGCCAATAGCACAAGTCCCGTCAACACAAACAAAGTCATGCGCATGGTTGGTGTGGCAATGGGTATGTCCAAAATGCGTTTGAAATCGGTGAATCCATTGTTGCCACCAAAACCTGTTTCATTGCGGAAGAACAGCAGCATGGCGGCGAAAGTCATGGCCTGCGTGATGATGGAAAAGTAGACACCTTTGATGCGTGATCTGAATGCAAAATACCCAAATACAAAAGCAACCAAACCAGGTACCAAAACGATGAGAATCAAAGTGGCGATGAAGCTGTCGCTGAATGTCCAATGCCACGGTAAAGATTTCCAATCCAAGAACACCATGAAGTCAGGCAATTTGCTTTTGTAATTGCCATCCGTCCCGATTTGGCGCATCAGGTACATGCCCATCATGTAGGCACCCAGTGAAAAAAACAAACCATGACCCAATGACAAGATACCGGTGTAGCCCCAGATTAAGTCAATTGCCAATGCGCAAATTGCAAAGCACATGAACTTTCCGATTAGCCCTACCGCGTAATCGCTGAGATGCAATGCACTGTCAGCCGGCACCCATAAATTCAGAATGGGAACCAAGCAACTGATGACCAAGAGTGCGCCGATAAAGCCACTCCAACTGGCACGTGAAAGCAAAGGCGTTGGAGCGGGTAGGGTCGCTTCAAATTTTGATGGTAATTTTTCAGTCATGCTTCGGCACTCCGTCCCTTCATCGCAAAAATTCCTTGTGGTCGTTTTTGGATAAAGATGATGATGAAGACCAAAACAGCTATCTTGGCCAAGACTGCGCCAGTCCATCCTTCAAGCAGCTTGTTCAATATTCCCAACCCTAATGCTGCATATACGGTGCCAGCAAGTTGGCCTACGCCGCCCAATACAACCACCAT
>JAAYWB010000089.1 GCA_012516855.1 Candidatus Cloacimonadota bacterium | reverse complement strand
TTCTCCGACTCTGCTACCGCAAACCGCGAAGGAACCGATTACTCGACGGCGCGGGCAAATAGGCTTGCTGGTACGCCAGAGCCAGGAAGCACTACTACGCAGCTAACCAACCCGTCGGCCGTTGGAGCGCAGGGCGAACTAGCGAATCCAAATTACGGCAACAAGGGCAGAAGCGTTCCAGTGCCCATTACCAAGGACCGGCCTGGTATCGTTGTCGACAACAACTTCAATGTTGCTGGCAAGGAGTATGCTTCTGCGCCAACAAGCCAACCTGGGGTTCAGCGCATTACGGCTCCCGGAACATCACCGCTTTATACGAACATCGACCCGAGCCAAGCTGTCACAGGGCTGAATAAACCGATGAACGATAAAGCGTGGGGGGCCATCGAACTGCTCGGGCGAATCGAAGATGAAAAACAAATTCGCGGAGAAAGGTTCTCAGACCCTAACGCCCCTAGACCGCCTAGCTCACCCAACATGATAGACCTTGCCGGCCAGAATGATCGTATGGCGAGGTCACTCGGTTACGGTGGCACGGCTGACTTCTTGCAAAAATCGTCGGGTCCGCAACAACAGCAACAACAGCAGGGCGGCACGTACGGTGGTGAGCCGCAAATTACGCAAACTGATATTGATAACGCGGAGAAAACCGCACGCTGGCGTCAGGATGATTTGATTGGCAAGCTAGGCCGTGGGCGTGGAAGCGATGCCGCAATCGTGGCTGCGCTTGGCGCAAACGCTAGGTCAAACGACGTGGCAGGCACAAACGCCGCTCAGTTGAGGGCCGCCGCGCTGAATAACCGAGCAGCAAACAACCGCGACCAAGTAACCATGCGCGGACAGGACATTAACGAGCGTGGCGACAGGTTGCGCTATGGAAATCCGCTGGATATTCAGGCAAAGCAACTATCACTCACTCAGGCGCAGCGACTCAGCGACATTCAAGGTAAGTATCTGAATGGAACGCCTGAAGAAAAGGCCAGGGCGGCTGAACAGATTCGCGCTCTATCTGGCAAAGATAATCAGCAGAGCCTCAAAGACAACTTCATGACGGCTGGCGGCGGTCAGGAATTTGACGAGAAAGCCGGCATCATGCGCAATGTTCCGCAACGGCTGATTGATTTGCGCACAGGGCAGGATGTTGGCGGACAGCAGCAAGGCCCGAAGCGTATTGGAAACTCGCCGTATGACGAAGGCACATCCATTGTTGGAAAAGATGGAAAGAAATACGTCGTCCGCAACGGACAGCCCGTACTAGCGCAGTAACAGGATATAGAGAATATGGCCGATACCGATTGGAGTCAGTTTAGTCCCGTAAATCAGCCTGCATCTGGCGAAACGGATTGGTCTAATTTCTCTCCGGCTGATGCGCCAAAGAAGCAAAACAAAGGCATTGCCGCCGACCTCGTAACAGACGTTAAGCGTGGCGTACAGCAACTGCCTGGCGCGGTCACTGGCCTAATTGATATTCCTGTTGCCGCAGTTACGGGCAGTCCGCTAGTCAGTGGATTGGCAGATAAGGCCGGAGAAATAACGGGCTTCCAGCCGTCGAAGTGGGCCAAGTCAGCCGAGGCTGAATACTCTCCTTCGCGCCAAGCCGGCAGGGAGGAAGTGGACAATGCTTGGGAACAAGGCACGGTATCTGACATTGCCGGGGCTTACCTGAAAAACCCGATGAACATTGTCGGCTCAGTTGCCGAGTCCATCCCTTCGATGCTGGTTGGTGGATTGGCTGGACGCGCCGCGCTAGGCATTGGGGCAAAGACTGTATCTGCTGGCGCTGGCGGTGTTGGCGCGGCACTCCCAGGCGTGACTGCTCGCACGGTTGGTACAAGTATGGCTCCGGCTGTTGGTGCCGGTATTGGCGAGGGCGGCATCATGGCCGGTCAAGCCATGCAGAATAGCCTTGAGGCTGGTGTCGATCCGCGTACCGCTGCTGGCTATGCTGGCGCAACTGGTTTGGTTGGCGGTGCGCTAGGCACTCTTGGCGGCAAGGTTGCACAGAAGTTCGGCGTGGTCGATCCTGAAACATTGATTGCTGGTGGTATTGGTCGTCAAGCAAGCAACGCTACCGGAATGGCGGCAGCGAAAGAAGTTGGAAAGCGCGTTGCTGGCGGTGCAATCTCTGAAGGCTTGTTCGAGGAACTTCCGCAGTCCGTCTTTGAGCAAGGGTTCCAGAATCTCGCACAGGACAAGCCGCTTACCGAAGGCATGGCCCGCGCTGGTGTTGAAGGTGCGTTGGCCGGTTCGTTCATGGGTGGCGCATTCAATGCAATTCCTGGCGGTCGCTACGCAGAAAACAAACTCAACGCACAGACAAAGCCGCAGGAAGAACAACAGCCGATTGCTGGTCTATTGCCGTCACCCACCTATACCGGAACGCCTGGCGACCAACTTCTTAATGGTGCCGCTGCACGACAGGCTGAAATTGACGCAGCCGACAAGAATGCTGCCGACCTCTACGCGATGCGCGATGCGTTCGAGGCTGCGCGCCAGAATGTTGTGCTTGTTGCTGATCCTGTCCCCGTACAGCAACGCATTGACGCCATGCTTGGCCTTGATACTGCACGCATGGACAAGAAGGGCCGCGCGCTCTACGAGAAGGATTTGGCCGCTGCGTTCAATGAGCAAATCGGTATCACGCACGATGCTAATCAGCGCGAAGTTCCGTTCACGATGGGTGAGTACCTTGACTTTCAGGTTTCAGCTAATGACACGGTACGTGCAAGAGAGCGCATTCCAGCGCAAAACGCCAACCAACAATCAGTCACTCGCCTTGGTGTACTAGCTGAAGAGGAATCGCGGCAACAAGTTGCGCTCACACAAGACCTGGCGCGATCCGCCGCTCAAGGTGGCGCACTCTCCAAGGCCGCACTATCTGGAATGGCAACCGGCGCAACACAGATGCCTGTTCATCCGATGCGTGCCGCTATCGAGCAACAGATGCTTGCCGACGAAGCCGCACAGGCAGAACTTGTGCCGATTCAACGCCAGATGCAATCGCGTTCCACTGAACAGGTGCAACGTATTGCAGATAACGAGAAGGCCATACCGAAGATCCGCCAGGCCGCCATTGCTGATCTACAGCGCCGCATGGCAACCCAGGCGCAGCCGACGACGACCAGCCCGCTGCAACAGACGGCTACGCAACTGAACATGCCGGCTCAGAACATTTCTACTAATCCAGTGACAAATGTTCAGAATAGCGTAGAGGTAACTGATGATATGCGGCTTGACGGTAAGCGCGCGGCTTACGCGGCAAATACTGCGATAGGCGCGCCTAGTGACGTTGTATCAAGAACGGTAATGAAATGGCAGGAAAGGACAAACGAGCGCAACGAACCAATGAATATCTGGCGCTCAGTAAGTGGTGCGCTAGGTCTTGTTCCGGCTAATCAGAAAGCGCCATTTGTAAATGGCGAACTGCTTGGAACGATGTATCCTGACCAATCTACACAGCCAGCAACTCCTGAAGCCGAGAAAGCCGCCAACCGCGCAAAGCTGGAAAAGGCGCGCGCAAAGAATGTTGGCCCACAATCGCGCGATGATCTAGTCGGCGCAATCCTTCGCGTTACTGGCGGCAACGGTATCCATCCCAAGATGGCGCAAACCATCGTCGGCGACAAGGCCAACGCGGCAACAAAAGTGCGCGGCCTGTTCACGCTGCGCGGCCAGGAAGACCTGGACGATATTGCCGACTTGCTGCGCGTTCAGGAAAACTACGATGTGCGCGACGGCAACCACCTGGCCGAACTGGTCCGCGAACAGGCGGCCGGAAACCCGGCCTATTCGATGGAGCGCAACGAGCGCGAAGCCGCCGAGAACGAGGTAAGGAAATACCGCGACGAAATCAGACGCCGTGCCGCTGCGCTTGGCATCAAGACGGTTGCCGTTAAATTCGATAACATCGAGCGCGCCGTACTTGAAGCAGAAGCAAAACAGGCGCAAGATGAAGCAGTAGCAGAGCGTGATGCAATTCAGGCAGAAGAAGCAGTTTCAGAGCTTGATGACGACCAGATCAACGCGCTGCTTGACCTTGCTACACAGGAAACCAAAGAGAACGGCAGGTATATAAATGAACAATGGATCAGCAATGACGAAATCCTCGACGCCTTCGACGGGACAGAAACGCTCGAAGAGTCTGAAGATGCGCAAGGCGCTGCACGCGCTGGCGAAGCTGTCGCCGGAGAAGCGGGCAGAAATCGTCAAGGCCGAGGCGACGAAGCGGGGTTTGATCTAGCCGCACAAACCCCCGAGCAACTACGCGCCAAAGCAGAGCAGGAACGCGCCGCAGCAGCACAGGCGCACCGCGAAGAAGTCAGGGCAATCCGCGCAGAGCAGGCCGCGAAGAACAAGGCCGAGAAGGATCGCCGCGCCGCGCAGGTAATCGCTGAACGCGAAGCAGCGAAGAAAGCCGAAGTCGACAAGGACGTTGAGGCTTTTGCTCTTGGGCAAAACGCTCCCCCGCCAATAGTCCGCAAGGTTACGAATGATGATGCTCGCGGGCAGCAAGACGTATTTGCGCAGCAGCAGAAGAACGAACTCGTCGGCGCTTTCACCATCACCAAGGATGGTATCGAAGGCAAAGAAATCCCCGCAAGCAACGTTCCGAACGGTAACGATGCTTTCCAGTACGCACTAGGAAAGACAGAAGACGGCGGCACGGTTGCAATCTTCCGTCGCAAGGCCAGTGAGCGCGGCACCTATGGTGGGTGGCGGTGGGAGGCTGATGCGCAACAGAAGGCCGAGCCGGTAGCGCAGCCCAAAGCCGAGCCAGCCGCCGAAGGTGGTAAGCAGGAAGGTGGTAAGCGAACGACGTTCGGAGCCATTCGTGTTGGCGACAGATTCCATACCGGAAAGGCGAAAGGTCGCGGCATCAACAGCGACAAGTTGAGTTGGGTTGATTGGGAAAAGATTTCTCCTAGCCAAGCAAAAGCGGTTGGTGTTCATGGCTCATTTGAAGGCCGAATTATCGGAACAGTTGATAATTTCGGCGCTGGATTATCTGTGTTTTCTTCAGAACAGCAGCCCAAAGCCGAGCCAGCCAAAGCCGCCAGCGAGCCGCCCAAATCCATTGGCAACAAAGAGTCATCAAGCAAAACATTTCTGAGCAAGCGCGCGGACGGTGGGTGGGATGCCGTCTACATCACGCGCGGAAACGAGAAGCGCGGCGAAGCAATCGACCAAGAACAGGCGCAATACTCAAAGATCGAAACATTCGAGCAGGCAGTTGATTTCCTTGGGGCGACCCGGCCGCATTTGCGCGGAACGTACTTTGAAGACGCGACGCAGCCCGGCATCGCTTCAGTGATTGGCGATGGCAAAGCAGAGCCAGCCAAAGCGCAAGAGCCTGCCATTGCTGATGTTCCTTTTGACTCCGCTGCATTTGACAAAGCAAGGGAAGACACAATCAAGGCGTCGAAGAAAAGCGGCGCAAAACATCTTGATTCAGTTGAGCCATCTGTCGAGACAATGCGTGGGCGGGAAATTTTCTACGCCCACAATCCGAAGCAGCGAGGCGTAATTCGCACCGTAGACAATCGCGGAAACGTCTATGTCTATTGGGCGGATAAGTATTCTGCTGACAAGGAGCTTGCGAGCGAAGCAGCGGAAGACAATAAATCCTGGCTCAAAAGCACAAAGGCGCTTCCATATTTGCGCATCGAGCGCGACGGAAAGACCTTTGTTATGGAGTCGTCACTCGGAACGACTGACCTGAAGGACTATGTTTTCGCTGATTCTGTATCGAAGCAAGAGCAATCGCCTGCCGCTGGCAAACAAGAAGTTGCCGCCGGCAAAGAGCCGTGGCAGATGACGAAGGATGAATTCTTCGCGCAAGGTGACGCGCCTGTTCGCAACATGCTAATCGCTAATGGCCTTGGTGGAATTGAGCTACAAGGATACCGGACTACGTATGAGTACGAATCTCCGCAACCGGCAGGCCCGTTCAAAGGCGTAACCGTTACCAAGTCGCAGCAACCGATTGGCTCAACCATTGGGATGCCATTTGGCCGCGCTATCGTAAAGACTTCGACAAAGACCAAGGGCGGTCAGCCGATCCTTGATCGTGGCGAACTATATGAACTTGGCAAGGAATACCATCGCGCAACCGTTGCCGCTGCAATCGCAGAAGGCAAGCCAGTACCCGCCAATGTCCTAGCCGACTATCCAGACCTGAAGCCTGCCACGGTCGACGCCGTAAAGCCGGCAAAATCCGAGCCGTCAGAAATGGACGCGCTCAAGGCAGAAATGGGCCAGGCCATCGGCGAACTCGCTTCTATCCTTGGTGTTAAGCAAAACCTGACGCCCGAGGAAGAGTCGCGCATCATCCCTGTGATGTCGAAGATTTTCCGCATTGCTGCGAAGATGGGCTACATCAAGTTCAAGGATGCGGCAAAGTATGTGTTGGGGCAGATTCGGCAGCTGGCCGGCAATGATGTTGCTGACAAGATCAGCATCGATAATCTGCAGGCCGGCTACATCAACATCGCAAAGGAGATTGGCGGCGACAAACGCGAGGCAATGTCCTATGATTCAATTGAAGACTTGGAGAAAGCAGATGCCACTGACCAGCGTAGCAGCACCGATCTGGAACGAGATAGCCGAGACGCAGAAGTTGAAAACGGCGTGGGCGAAGAAGGCGTTCGCGATGGACGGGATGGAAATGGCGGAACTGGAAGACCGGGAGTACAAGGCGGCGAAGAGTCGATTCGGGCAGGAAGTGGCAGCGAGCTACGTGGATCTGAAGCCGCTGCTGCTGGAGAACGTGGCGATCTCGAAATATACACAGGCGCACCCGAACTATCGCCCGGCTCTGCCGGAAATCGTGTCGATCTCGGAAGCCGTGATAGTGGCCTCGCAGGACCGCCCGTTGAACCCGATGCAACAAAAGCAATTGGCGAAGCTGCTACAAAACAGTCTGAGCTAGTCGCAAACAAAGCCGAGCAGGCGCGCGCCGACAAGACGGTGGCGCACAAGGGCGGCATCGCCGCGATTCGTGATGCGCTGCCGATTCTCACGGAAGGCCAGCAGGAAGACGTAGCCAAGGCGGAAACACGCTTTGCCGTGCCCGATGGCTACGGGATGCTGTTCACGAATGGCACTGGCACCGGCAAGACCTTTACCGGTCTTGGCGCCATCAAGCGACTGGCCAATCAGGGCAAGACGAACATCCTTATCGTGGCGCCGAACGACAAGATCGTTGAGGACTGGCAGAAGGCCGGAAAGTTGCTCGGCCTCGATATTACCCGGCTGGCGGATACCAATGATGCCGGCAATGGAATCGTCATCACGACGTACGCCAACATGGGCCAGAACAATGCGCTGGCTTCCCGCGAATGGGATTTGGTTGTCAGCGACGAAGCGCATTACCTGGCGATGGGCAAGGACGGCGCCAACACCAACGCGCTGAAAACCCTTCGGGCAATCACGCTGCACCCGGACGGCGTGCATCACCGCCACTCGATGCTCAACGCGGCCGACATCGAGCGGCTGAAGCAACTCGACGCCGACGCCAAGATGCAGCGCATGTCGGACGATCAGCGCAATTGGTACGCCGCCGAGAAAACACAGGCCGACGCCGACAAGCTGCGCAACGAATTGCGGGCCAAGCAGGAAGCCATCAAGGCGGACGTAGCCGAGCGCCAAGGCGAAAAGCGTCCGCGCGCCCTGTTCCTGTCAGCCACCCCATTCGCCTACGAAAAGACGGTGGATTGGGCAAACGGCTACCTGTTCGACTACAACGAAGGGCGCAGCAACGAAGAGCGCGAGTTCCGTGGCTACAACGAGGGCAGCAATCTCGACCAGTTCATGATGCAGCACTTCGGCTACCGGATGCGCTACGGGAAACTGACGCAGCCGGATGCCAAGGTCGATAGCGGGCTGATGCAGCGCCAGTTCAACACCTGGCTGAAGAAGAAAGGTTCGCTGTCTGGCCGTATGCTCGACGTGGCCGCTGACTACGACCGCCGTTTCATTCTGGTTGATTCGGCAATTGGCCAGCGGATTGACGACGCGCTGGAGTGGTTCGAGTCAAAGCGCAAGGTGCAGCGCGCGGACGCAATGGAAGCCGGCGACCGCATTGGCCGGGCCGACCCCTACGAGAGCGCACTGAGCGCCGTGCGCGACCAGATCGGCGAGAAGTTCGATTACCTTTCTCGCCGCTATTTGTTGGAATCCATCAAGGCGCGCGAGGTTGTTCCGCATGTCCGCGAGCATCTGGCGATGGGCCGCAAGGTTGTCGTTTTCCACGACTACAAGAAGGGCGGTGGATTCAATCCGTTCCTGCTTGACGAGCGGTCCGTCAAAGACCAAGAGGCGGTCGACGCCACCATTCAGGCTGCCGAGTGGAACCGTGTAGTCAGAGAGTTCAACGCCGAATTCATGGATATCATCAATTCCGACCTGTTCCGGCAGTCGTCGCCTATCGACATGTTCAAGGCCGAGTTTCCCGGCGTGCTGCTATTCAACGGCGACGTTCCAGCCAAGACGCGACGCGACAACGTAGCGAAGTTCCAGGACGACGCCAGCGGGCCGCAAGTGATTCTGGTTCAATCGGCCGCGGGCAAGGAAGGGATCAGCCTGCACGACACCACCGGCAAGCACCAGCGCGTGCTGTTCAACCTTGGGCAGCCGACACAGCCGACCACGGCCATTCAGCAAGAGGGCCGCATCTACCGCACCGGGCAAGTGACCGATGCCATTTTCCGCTACTTGAACACCGGCACCAATTGGGAGAAGTGGGCCTTCGCAACGACCATCGCCCAGCGCGCCAGCGCCGCCGAGAATCTTGGTATGGGAGAGCAGGCGAGGGCGCTCAAAGACGCATTCATTTCCGGGTTCGAGGAATCCGCCGACTACCGCGCCGGCATGGAAGACGAAGGCAAGGGCGGCAAGGCGCGCGACAAGGCGGCCAATGACGCGCTGACCGAATACGACCGCGCCCGTGCGTTCTACTTCGGCACGCAGAAGAAGAACAGCAAGACCAAGGCGCAGGAAGGCGCCGACTACTTCGCCACGCCGGAGCCGGTTGGATTGAAAATGGTCGAATGGGCGGATATTCGTCCCGGCGAAAAGGTGCTGGAGCCGTCCGCCGGGCATGGCGCTATCGCACGCTGGATTCCTGATTCAGCCGAGAAGACCGCCATCGAGCCAAGCATGACGCTACGCCCGCGGCTGGCGATGGTCTTTGATGGGCAGATCATCGGAAGCGATTTCGAGTCGCTGAACGTGGTCAACAAGTACGACGCCATCGTGATGAATCCGCCGTTTGGATCGGGCGGGAAAACTGCCGTCGACCATATCGCCAAGGCGGCGACGCACTTGCGCGACGGCGGGCGGATTGTTGCGCTGCTGCCGACCGGGCCGGCGGCTGACAAGAAGTTCGATAAGTGGATGTACGAAGGCGAAGAGCGGCAGCTAAAGCCGCTGACCACGTACACGATTGACGGCAAGGCCGCGCCAATCTACAGGGGCGACACAATCGAGTCGAAAGCGGCTTGGGCTCCGTCTGGTGTTGTCACTCGCGTATTCGCTGCCGTTGGCAATAACGAGCCGGACATCATGGTTAAGGCTACCGCGCCAGAGTTCAAAGGCGCTGAAACGCGCATGAGCGCCGCGCAAATAAAGATGATCCAGCCAACTGGAAAGCGCACGGAAGTCTTCCGCCCAGCCGAAGGCATCTACATGGTGGCCGACATCAAGATGCCGGCCGTTACCTTTGAGCGTGCCGGTACGCAGGTGATGACGCGTATTGTCGTGCTTGAAAAGCAGTCCGACACCACCAAGGCGCCGAATGGCGGAAACAAGATTGACCTCTCCGACATCGGCGACATCAACGAACTGTTCAAGCGCGTTGAGTATGTCGGATTCCAGAATCGCCCCAAGGTGGATGCACAGGAAGCCGACCAGGCGCCTGCCAATGATCGGCCGCAAAAGGCGAAGCCGGCCGCAGTGGGCGATGTCGTTACCGTCAATGGCAGCGAGTACGCCATTGAGATTTACACGACCAACGACGGCAAGGAAAAGCGCGGCATCTGGATGGAAGAGAAGGAGGCCAAGGAAATCAATCCACGCGCCTTCAAGTCGAGCAAGATGCGCGGAACGCCAGCAGAAGGTAAGTTCTTTGTCGATGAATACTGGCTGAACAAGCGCAACGGAAATTCGCTCATGTCGCGCGGTAATGGCACGCAAACATCCGCCATGCCTCAGCAAGAAGCAGAATCCCGCATCAAGTCGATTCTCGGAGACAAGCTAGGCAAGGTGCTGATTGACTCAGGTATTGTCACCTTCACCAACAAAGGCAATGAGTACCAAGGCGCAACTTACAAGGATGGCTCGATAGTCCTGAACCTTGATGCGCTCAGCGCTGAAAACTTCGATGGTGTATTTTTCCACGAAGGTTTCCACTCAACCATCCGCGAGCTAGTTGGCGAGCAGACCTACACGCAGATGATGAAGCGCCTAGAAAATATGGGCACAATGGGCAACGCTAGGCAGTGGTTTAGTGATGCAGAAGCCGCTATTCCTGGAAACACGAAAGCAGAGAACCGCACCGAGGAACTTGCCGCCTACGCTGTTGAGCAATACACCAACGGAACCAAACAGCCGAACGTAATCAGGCAATGGGTGGAGTCGCTACTCTCCGCGCTACGTACCGCAATCATCCGCCGGCTACCCTTTGGCAAGCTGAAGACATGGGCGGTGAATAACCTTCAGCCGCAGGACTTGGCTAACCTGGCGATTGCTGGATTGAGAGCGAAAGCGCAAGGCCAGTTGCAGGCGCAGGGTCGGGAGGCGATGGCGTATAGCCGCAATGAAGGCGTACAATCATCCTATGGACTACCCAACGAACAGCTTGGCAACCGTGCTTTCGACAGGGCCGAAATTCGCGCCTTACGCCGTCTTGCGGCTGGTATGGAGCGCCCCGAAGCCGGCATCACATTCCGCATTACAGACGACGGAATTGCTATTGCCACCGGGCCAAAAGGAACGCGCGTTCCAGAGCGATACATCCGTTTTGCCAACGATAACGGACTGAGCTTCGAGTCGCGCCGCCTGCCTATTTCTGGCGGAACAGAAGCCCCCGCAATGCCAGCAATCTACCGGACAGATGGCGCGCTGTACTTTGGCGAAATGGCAAGCAACGCAAGGCCGATTGATCGTACAGGAAAAACCCGCTTCTCCAAGATCAACCAGACCGATACGCCAGAATTCAAGAAATGGTTTGGTGACAGTAAGGTTGTTGATGCTGATGGGAATCCGTTGGTTGTTTATCACGCCACGACATACGGAGACTTTAACGAGTTCACAAAGGAAGAGCAACGTAAAGGAATGGCTGGGTTTGGGTTCTACTTCTCTGACCGATACGGCTCCAATGTTTATGCCGAACACTCGCAACGGTTTAAGATGGATCGTTCGTGGAAAGGCGAACCGAAACAGGTCAATACCATGCCGGTATTTCTGCGTATGGAAAACCCTCTGCTCGCAGACAACATTGCTGACGTGGCGAATCGGTTCAAAGACCAAGGGGCTTTCGGTGTAGGAAGAAAAGTCGCTGGGCTATCTGATGATGCAAAGACCGCTATTCAGCGCGCAGGTTACGACGGGGTTATAACCAACGAGTATGTGCGCAAGAAGCGAGACGGGTCGCTTGAAATTGTTTCCCCACACGACAAGGGCGCGATCAAACATCCGGTATACGTCGTATTTGAGCCAACCCAAGTCAAATCCGCCATCGGTAACAACGGCCAGTTCGACGGCACCAACCCTGACATCCGCTACAGCCGCGCTCAGATCATCGGCGACTCTGGCCGGCAGTACGAACCGGCACAGCGCCAGTTCTTCAAGAACGTCGGGCGCGACATTGAAAAGAAGAATCTCGTTGAGCGCACCACGGAATCGCTGAAGAATGACTTCTGGAAGAAGATGGCTGTCGGGATTGTCGATCAGTTCCGAGGGCTTCGTGATCTTGGCGACAACGGGCAGGCGTACATGCTGGCTAGGCTATCCAAGGGAACAGCAGGCGCATTTGATGCACTTCTTCACCACGGAAAACTGTCTATCCGTGATGGCGTCTATGATGCAGACACCTCTGGCGGATTCATAGAGCGCCTTGGCACGCCGTTACACGGTGAGCTTGATGACTTCCTATGGTATGTCGCTGCAAATCGCGCGGAAGGGCTTTCCAAGGTTGATCGTGAGAACCTTTTCACGCCCACTGATATTGCTGCTGGCAAGTCACTAGCAAATGGCAATACAAATTTCGACTACACCATTCAGACGGGTGCGCAAAAAGGAACGACGACACGCAACCGTGCAACGATCTACGCTGATGCAAATCGCGTGTTCAATGAGTTCCAGAAGAACACGCTCGACATGGCCGAGCAGTCGGGCCTGATCGACGGTTCCAGTCGTAAGTTGTGGGAATCGGAATTCTATGTGCCGTTCTACCGCGTGTCGGAAGAGGATGGCGAGTTCATTGGCTCCAAGATGGGCAACGCTTTGGTTCGCCAGCAGGCTTTCAAGAAACTGAAAGGTGGCACTGAAAAGCTGAACAGCGATCTTCTATCGAATACGCTGCTTAACTTCTCGCATCTTATCGAGGCGTCAGCCAAGAATCGGGCTGCCAAGGCTTCTCTTGTTGCCGCTGAAAAGATTGGTGCCGCGCACAAAGCAACTCCAGGAGAAAAGAAAACTGTCTGGTTCATGGATAACGGAAAGAAAATTGAATACGGTGTCGATGATCCGTTCGTGATGACTGCCATTACCAGCCTTGAATACGCCGGTATGCGCAACGGCATCATGGACGTGATGACGAAGTTCAAGCACTGGCTAACCATCGGCGTGACGGCTTCACCGGCATTCAAGGTGCGCAACCTGATTCGAGACTCTATCCAGTCGATCGGTGCATCTGAATTGGGATACAACCCAATCAAGAACATTGCCGAGGGTTACAAGCAAACCAAGCGCGATTCTCAGGAATACGTGTCTGCACTTGCCTCTGGTGGATTGATCCGCTTTGGCACGATGCTGGAAGGCTCCGAGTCGGCCCGCGTTCGCCAATTAGTAAAAGCTGGAGTCAAAGATTCGACCATCCTGAACAGCGAAAACAAATGGCGTGCGTTCTATGACCAATACCTTGACCCTGCGGTGTCGGCCTATAACGAACTTGGTAATCGCTCGGAAGAGATAAACCGCGCTGCTTTGTATAACCAACTGGTCAAGCAGGGCAAGAGCCATGCTGAAGCTGCGTTGTTGGCGCGCGATCTGATGGACTTCAGTATGCAGGGGAGTTTCAACACGATTCGCTTCCTTACACAAGTCGTCCCGTTTATGAACGCCAGGCTCCAGGGTATGTACAAGCTAGGTCGTTCGGCAAAGGACAATCCTCGCAAGCTGGCCGTGGTAACTGGCGCGGTAGCTCTAGCCTCTATCGCTTTGATGCTGGCCTACGGTGATGACGACGACTGGAAGCGCCGCGAGGATTGGGATCGTGACAACTTCTGGTGGTTCAAGTTTGGTGATGTTGAGTTCCGCATCCCGAAACCGTTTGAGGTTGGGGCGATCGGCACTTTGGCAGAGCGTGGTCTTGAGTTGATGATTGATGACGAAATGACCGGAGAGCGTTTCCGTAACGTAGTCAATTCGCTGGTGATGAACAATCTGTCAATGAACCCAATCCCACAAGCGTTCAAGCCGATCCTCGATTTGTATGCCAACAAGGACAGCTTTACCAAGCGCCCGATTGAATCTCTTGGAATGCAACGTCTTGATCCTACAGAACGCTTCAACAGTAATACGAGCATGGTTGCCAGGGGAATGTCTAAAGCTTCGCTTGGGGCGCTTTCTCCAGTACAAATAGACCATCTGGCGCGGGCTTACTTTGGCTGGCTAGGATCTTTCGTGATTGGTGGCGCAGACATGGTTAGTCGTAGCGTGTCTGACGAACCCACAAAGCCGGCACTTGATTACTTCAGGTTCGGCACCCAAGGGATTCTGAAAGAAGTCGGCACGGGAAGCTCGCGCTATGTGACTCAGGTTTATGAGCAAGCCAAAGAGATTGAACAGGCCCATGCTACTTATCGTCAAATGCTGAAAGATGGCCGGATGGAAGAGGCCAAAGAGTACGCCGAAGACAACAATGATCAGTTGATTCGGTATCGCAAGGTTGAATCAGTCAAGAAAATGGAATCCAACCTGAACGAGCGTATCCGCAAGATCGAGCGGAGCGATATGGATAGTGACCAGAAAAAGGATGCAATCGCTCTAATCAACAAGCAAAAGGAACAGGTTGCAAAGCGGATTGCAGTAGGCGCTTAAAGCCCATAGTGTCTGTTTGGCCCCTGTCCGGTAATAAGCGATAGCAATGCCATAACAACGGCAAATGCTATCGCGTATCCGAGCGCCATCTGACGCTGATCCGACGTGGTGAAATACATCCACAAGCTGCCAGCAGAAAAGACGATAAGCAATCCGATTTCCATCGGCGTAGTATATTCTTCTGTTTGAAGAAGGCGAAATAAAAGGGCCGGAGATAATTCCGGCCTGACCTCGTTTGGTGTCAAGGTCGGAAGTTACCCCAAGGACGTGTTGATGCTGAACGCCATGCGCCAGGCCGAGGGTCAAATGATGGAGATCGATCGCCAGATCACGCAAGAAAAGCGCGAGTTGCAGCGGCGCGGGGTGAGCGAGGACGAATTCATGAAAAACATCGACTCCCTGATCGTGAAGAAGCAGGGAATTTCTGAGAGACTTCAAAAGCGGCTTGGTGGCGGCTGAGTGCAGTCCTTGATAAACAACCAGACTTCGCTGCGGGTCATGGCATCCACCCGAAGTAGCGCGTCGCCAGCACGATCAGGACGATGTAAATCGCAGCCACGCCGGCCAGGAACAGAACCACGTGACGCACCGTCGGTGGGGTCATCAGGTCGTGCTCGAAGGGCAATTGCGGGAACTTGTCTCGGTCGACGTTGGTGCGCGCGGGCTTGATTGGCATTTCCGTTACTCCATCATAGCGTTAAATTTGGTGTTGAATTCTTCATTGCTCATCATCAAAACAGCAGGCCTGGTGCTTCTTATGGTTGCCAGGCGATCAAGGTACGGCTGTGCTGCTTCGGCATAGGCGGTTTGCAACCGCGCGATCGCCTCATGCAGGATGCGCTCTTCATCAGATTCGTATCTCATGTCGAGAGGCATTTCAGATCTCCTGATGATACGAACCGGATGAAGCATATCGTCGCAAATTTCAAAGGTGTCTTTGCTGCTCATTTCAGTTGCCTCCCTTCATGCGGTCGATGTCCATGTCGATATTTGGGCAGGCGGCGAAGGCTTTTTGCTGCCAGTCCAGAAGCTCGGCGAGTTGCTGGCGCAGTTCGTCGTTGGTCTTCCACTCGCTTGGCCGCTGGTGTGCAGCCCAAGTGTCAAGCTGCTCCTGCGACATTTCCGACGGGCAGTATTCCAGCATCAGCGCATCGACCTCGGCTTGCTTGGCGTCGAGTTGCCGGTGCAAGGATTCTATTTCCTTGCGTTCTGGACACCCACATTCATAGCTTGAACAGTCTTCGCAATAGATCATTCCTCTTGCTCCTTCGGCCCGGTGGTGGCGAGTATTTTTTGCATGTGTTTTGTGCCGTAATCATCAGGATGACCGATTATGCTTACTGCCATAGCAAGACCATCCCGCAGCAGCACGATCTGAGCATCGCGCTCGGCGAGTTGCTGGCGCAGGTATGTGGTTTCCTCGCGGTATTTGTTGATCAACGTGTTTGCTGCGTCTAGTTGCTGGCCCAGTTCGGCGTTCTCGTCCTGCAACTGTGCGTTGAAAGCCATGCGGCGGTA
>JAAYWB010000088.1 GCA_012516855.1 Candidatus Cloacimonadota bacterium | reverse complement strand
GTATGTAAACGCAACTTGCATTGCTTGCTGTTTACTGAATTGCTGAACCACTCCATACAAATCTTGGGGACTCAAGTGTTCGGTGTTGGACTTGAACTGGCTGGTTCCATAATTCTGGCAGAAGAAGCAACTCAGGTTACAGGAGTTTGCTCCCAGGGAGATAATCTTAGAACCGGGTCGAAAGTGATACAGGGGTTTTTTCTCGATGGGATCAACTCCCAGACCCATGTGCTTTCCATAGTTGACGGCAATCAACTTGCCACCCTGGCTTTCTCTCCCTCTGCATTTACCAGATTGTCCTGTTTTAAGGTTACAGTGATGTGGGCAGAGATCGCAAACCACCCCGCTCTCCCCCACTTTGCGGTAGAACATTGCTTCTCTTAGCTGATCCATCTTTCCAACAACTCCATGTGCCTGTTTAAAGCTTCCGCGTATCTTTCCAGGCATTTCTGTGCTCTGCGTCCCATGCTTAAACGCTTTTCCGGATTTCCGTGTAAATCTATGATATTGTCCGCTAACTCTGATTCGTTGGAAACCAGAATAGCGGATTCTCCGGCCAATGCTTTTACTGATTCGCGGCAAGATTGATTATACTCGCCAATGATTATTGGCTTTCCATAATAGGCTGGCTCCAAGGGATTATGGCCGCCGAAATTGAAGAACGAACCACCCACGTTGGCAATGTCGCAAACAGAGTAACATTCGTTTAAATGCCCTATGGTATCTACTATCAAGACATCGCCACCCCCGCTACCATTATTATCGACCTGTGTGTACAGGGTTGCTTCCGGAAAGACTGCGGCCACTTCATTTGTTCTCTTGGGGTGGCGGGGCGCAATGATGAATTTCAACCGCTCAATTTTAGATTGCAGCTCGGGCAGGATAGCTTTGAGCATCCCCTCTTCCCCCGGTCTGCTGCTGCCAAAGCAGATAATGAAGTCCTTCTCCGCAAAACCCAAGCGCCGCCTTGTCGATGCAAAATCATACTCAGGCAATTTGAGAGCGAATTTCAGATTACCCGCTGTATGCACTGGCACATCAAAAATACCATTGAATCTTCCACTGTCGGCATCTGATTGGCTGATAATGCAGCGAATGGGTTTTTGCAGGTATCTGAGCATCCGTTTTATCCGCGCATAGTTTTGCAATGACTTTTCCGACAAGCGCGCGTTCACAAAGACCACAGCGATGTTTTGGCGTGCTGCTTCATGCAAGAGATTGGGCCAAATCTCGGTCTCCATGATAATGATCAAACTGGGATTTACTATCGCAAGTTGCTTTCTCCGCAAATGCCTGATATCCATCACTGCCAGAAATGATTGTGGGTGTATCGCCTTTGCCGCTTTTAAACCTGTAACCGTGTTTGTGGTGATTACAATCTTTTTATCCGGATACTTCTGCTTCAGAGACACCAGCAATGGTTTGACGGCGTTGACCTCACCCACTGAAGCGGCATGCAGCAATATTCCCCCCTCGCTGTTGCTGCCCTGGGGTTTGAGGGAATCTGTGTAATGCTTCCCCAGGCAAATCAACCAGATTAGCGGATAGAATAGCAAAAATGCTGTTTCCAATATCAAATTATATAGACCAAAGATGATGGCAGCCATAGTGCTTAGTAACTCAAATGAAAAAAGGACGCCAATCCTGACGTCCAATTTATGGCGGGAGCGACGAGACTCGAACTCGCGGCCTTCTGCGTGACAGGCAGACGTTCTAACCAAACTGAACTACGCCCCCG
>JAAYWB010000087.1 GCA_012516855.1 Candidatus Cloacimonadota bacterium | reverse complement strand
TTCATGCCCGCCGTCGGCGAAGCACGCTCAGACCGAGGCCGGCGAGCAACAGGCCGAGCAGCGCCCCGCCCGCCGGTCCGAGCGTCGGGACCGCGAGCACCGATGGGTCTCCACGGAAGTTCGCGACCACCTCGCAGTCGGCCGTGATCGGCCCCGTCGTGTACGTGCTGCCCACCAGTGAGCCGTACGGGCAGGTGCCGCCCACGTTGTCAATCAGGTAGCCAGCAGCCGGCGTCACCGTGAAGGTCGCACTCGCCCCGTGGGATACCGTCTGCGACGGCGGCGTGATCGTGCCCGAAGGCGTCCCCACGCTCGCCGTCACGGTGTGCGTGGTCTGCCGGAAGTTCGCGACCACCTCGCAATCGGCCGTGATCGCCCCCGTCGTGTAGACGTTGCCCGCGAGCGTGCCCGCCGGGCAGGTACCGCCCACGTTGTCTATCTCAAAGCCGGCATCCGGCGTCACCGTGAAGGTCGCACTCGCCCCGTGGGCCACCGTCTGCGACGGCGGCGCGATCGAACCCGACGGCGTCCCCACGCTCGCCGTCACCGTGTGGCGCGCCGTCGGCTGGATGGGACGCACCACCACGGTCAGGTGGATCACGTCGCCCGCGGCAGCGCCGGAGCCCTGGGTCAACACCACGTAGCCGAAGGCGTACTGGTTCAGCGGCAGGCCGCCCACGGCGGCCAGGACGTTGAGGGTCTGAGTCTGGCCGGCCGTCAGCGTGAAGCTGCTGGGGGTGGCGGACAGCGTCATGCCGGCCGGCGTCACGTAGGTGGCGGTCCAGGCGCCGGCACGCGCCGCCTTGACGGTACGGGTCCACGAGCAGGCGCCTGCGCACGCGGCGTCGGCCAGGCTGGCTAGGTTGAGCGCTTCGGGGTTGGCGGCGCCGGCCGCGAAGTTGGCGCCGGTCTCGTTCAGCACCAAGCTGGCGTTGGCGGCGTGGTTGAGGTCCACACGGCCAGCGCCCATGTCGAAGGGGATGGCGGGAGTGACGCCGTCTTCCTTGCGGATGCCGGTGTACTTGCCGGTGCCCATCAGCGCCGACTTGATCTCGGCCGGACTCCAGGTGGGATGCACGGCCTTGACCAGCGCGGCCGAGCCGGCGGTGTGCGGGCTGGCCATGGAGGTGCCGCTCGTGAAGGCATACTCCACGGAGGTGGTCTCGGGGTCGATGCTGCCCGACCGATAGGCGGCCAGGATGTCGACGCCGGGGTTGCTCACGTCGGGGGTCAGCAGGTTGGCGATGGGGTGCGGCCCGCGCGAGCTGAAGCCGGCCATGATGTCGCCGTTGCTTGGCGCGTAGCTGAAGGTGGTGCCGGCAATGCGGCCCTGGTGGCCGGTGCCGCTGGCCAGCCAGGTCTTGAGCGCCACGCCGTCGGCGTAGCTGATGTGCACGGCGGGCAGGTGATGCAGGTCGCCGTTCAGCGAAGCGCCGTTGGCGGCGTCATTGGCCAGCACCATGCCGATCGCGCCGCCCTGCAGGACGTTCCAGCCCTTGGCCACGCGCGCGTTGGTGCCGCGGTCGCAGACCACGATCTTGCCGGTGAAGGTATTGGGCGCGGCCGGAGACTGGCACAGCGGGTCGCTGTAGGGCGCGTCGCCCGCATAGACGAGACCGCCCACGGCCGAAGCGTTGGAGACGCCGAGGCCGATCAGCGTGCCACCGCCGGGCGGGGTCGTGCTGCCGCCGGAAAGGCTGGTGACCGCGTTGGAGCCGGAGCGGTTGTGGGTGTTGGCGCCGACCGTGATCACCCACGGCGGGGTGCCGCCGACGGTGCCGGCGCCGGGGCCGGTGTTGCCGGCCGAGCGGGCCGAGGTGATGCCCGCGTTGAAGACCGACAGGTAGGCCTGCTGCTTGATGCCGGAGAAAGCGTCGCCGCTGATACCGATCGACTCGTTGATGACGTGCACGCCGTCGAGGATCGCCTGGTTCAGCGCGGCGATGACGTCGGTGTTGTAGCAGGTGGTGCCGCAGACGTCGTACATGATGATGTTGGCGTGGGGCGCGACGCCGGAGATCGCCGGGCTGAAGGAGTAGCTGCCCAGGGTCACCGTGCCGGGCGCCAGGTAGTTGCCGGCGGCGGTGCTGGAGGTGTGGCTGCCGTGGCCATCGTTGTCCTCGGGGCCATCGGTCTCGCCCCAACTGGCGTCGGAGTAGTCCCAGGCGCCGACCAGCTTGGCGTTGCAGACGTACGCCGGGTTGTAGTTGGGGTTGGACGGGTTGCACCACCCCTTGTAGTTGCCCGCGCCGAAGGGGTTGGTATGGACGTAGCCGTCCCCACCGGTGGCGGCGAAGGAGGGGTGGTCCATGTTGATGCCGGTGTCGAGCACGCCGATGATCACGCCCTCGCCCTTGGTGCCGGGCAGGCCGCCGGTAGCGGTGCCGTTCCAGATCGCCGGCGCGCCGATCCACTGTGGGCCGACGTCGGTGGCGAGCGGCAGAGCCTCATCGCGTTCGACGCTGGCCACGCCGGGCAGCTTGGCGATCTGCGCGGCCTCGGCAGGGTCGAGCACCATGATCACCGCGTTGAGCGCGAACTGGAGCTGGTACACCACTTGCGGTGAGCGGCCCAGCGTCTTGCGCAGGCTCGCGACGAACGTGTCCTGCTCGGCCTTCAGGTAGGCGGCAAAAGCCCGGCTGGGCACACTCTCGGCATCGAGGCGGGTCTGGCCGCGGGTGGCCGGGTTGGTGGCTGGGTAGCCTGCAATGCCGCCGGTGTAGCTGGGCACGGCAGGATCGGAAAGGATCACGATGTAGCGAGCGGAACCAGCGGCGTTGGCCGGCTGTACAAGGGGAGCTGCCTGGGGCTGTGCCGCGGCTGCTGGTGATCGCGCGGGCGCCTCGAGGGTTGCGCTCGGCTCCAACGCCAGGGCAGGTGACACGATCACGACGAACATCGCGATGGCCGTAAGCAGCGTAGCGGTTCTACCTCTCATCATGGCTGTCTTCCTCCTCCGAGAAGAACGTGCTGCCGGCAAGGCGGAATGGGGGTCCACGCGCGGGCGGTGATCCGGCGCGGTGATATGGGCAACGGTACGACGCTCGACGCCTTCATCGAAAAAGCTTTGGTCCCCCCAACCGGCGGCGTGAAGCTGTGCGGATAGACGTCGCCGTTTGGAAAAAAATTCCCGCGCGCGTCTATCCCGAGATCGGGCGTTTCGCCTCGGAAGAGCACCCCAAAAAGCCAACGGGCCGGAGGTCGCCCCCCGGCCCGTCGGTGAGACTCCGGCTATGCAGCCGTCAGCGGTTCATGCCCGCCGTCGGCGAAGCACGCTCAGACCGAGGCCGGCGAGCAACAGGCCGAGCAGCGCCCCG
>JAAYWB010000086.1 GCA_012516855.1 Candidatus Cloacimonadota bacterium | reverse complement strand
TTCCCACCACAACACATTGCTGATGTGACGCGTCGCAAAATAGATCTCGTACAGACCCACCCCGAGAATCAGGAAGGCGTGGTAATAGCCGTTGTAGAAGCCGCTCAGGCGCGAGCGGTAGATTTCCCGGTATTTACGCTGGCGTAGCCCCATTGGACTGTGAACAAGTTCCATGGTCATCTCCTGAATGTTTACATGATTGCATGCATTTACATAAAATATATGTGTAGTCGGCCCTGCAAAATTCAATTCTCACTCAGAGCAGCCAGCACTCGGCCGTCATCAAACCGGTGCCAGCTTGACTTGATGGACCTGCGGCGCATAGCCAGCGCAATGGGCCGCCCATGACGCCACCATCGCCACCCACCGCACCAAAACGACGGCCAACAAAAGGCCCTTGAGGCCCAGACGCAGCACCGCCCGCATCAGCCATCGCAGGTTGTAGCCCACGGCGCAACTGAGCGCATGCAGCGCGTCCCCGATCGCACCCTTGAGCCAACAGCGGTTCATCCGGTTGTCGCTCTTGAGGTGCCCAATCGCAGGCTCTACCGCCTGGCGCCTCTTGAGCAGCTTGCGTTCGTGTTTGCTCATGGTCTTGTAGCGCCCGCGGTGGATGATCTGAACACCGGCATTGGCCGCGTCCACGTCTTTGCCCCGGTAGCCCAGGTCCACAACGACCTGTTTGGGCTTGACCCCGATGTCTTCAAGCAAGATGGTGCTTTGCTCAATCTGCTCGGCCAGCGTGTGACCATCCCACGGATTGCCAGGAAAGCTCCTGGCGCCCACCATCAGTGCGCTCTTGTGGGTGACGGCCACGCTCACTTTGACGCCGAACTCATAGGGGCGGCGTGCCTTGCCCTTGCCGATGCATTCGACCTCCGGGGCGTGCAGGGCGTACAGCTTCTTCTTGTCCTTGCGCTGCTGCGAGCGAATGCGCTCGGCGCGCTCGAGCCAAACCGCAAGGGCTGCAAGGGCGTTGGCACTACCCATGGCCATTGATAGCTTGCGCTGCACCTCTCGAATCAGGATGCCCAGGATCGTGCGCTGGCGCTTGACTGCTTTGCGCAGTCGTTTGAACTGCTTGGCATGGGCGTAGCCACCGGCCTGGCGGCGAAGTGTTTTGCCTTCGCTAGCGAAGGTTTGCTTGAGCGCGATGCCAGCGGCCTTGGCCGCTGTCACCACCTTGTGGCGCGCAATCTCCAGAAGCCGGCTGTCCACCGGATGGGCCATGGCCTTCTCTTGCACCGTGGTGTCTACGATGAGACGCTCGAATTCGCTCTTGCGTACCGCACCCACATGGACGGCTGTCTCTATCGTGGCCTTGAGCAGCTCCTCCATGCCCGCTTCACCCAAGGCTGAGCGAAAGCGCCCGATCTGGGTGGCATCGCATGGCGGCGTGGGGTCGAAGTACTCGTAGCCGGCAAAGTACTGCCAGTACACGTTCTCAGCAAAACGCTCGACCATTTCTTCGTCGCTGAGGTCAAAGCTGTTCTTGAGCAGGGTGAGCGCGACCATCAAGCGAAGAGGCAGGCGAGAGCGCCCGGCGTTGCTGATGCCACCGCCGCACGGCTGCGCGCTCGCGCCAAACAGATCCTGATGCGCCTGCCACTGCTCGGGGCGGGCTTTGCGGGCAAAGCAAGGGGCGAGGGTTCGCTCTATTTGCGCCCAAGGCAGGCGCTGCGCTAGCACGGTCAGCGAATGCCTTGGGTCGATCATCCCGTCCAGGCGGGCGCGGAAGAAATCGTCTGTCATGGCGGGCCTCAAAATCGAGTCAAAACTCTCAGGTTCTGAGCGTCAATTATTCAAAAATCGAGGGATTCGCGATACCGAAATTACCCGCAGAGCCTTTGTTCATGCGGGTGGCGGGGGTTTTGCAGGGCCGACTAGGTACGCCGGGCCATACCCTTGTCCGGGCTTGCGGGGTGCCGTGCAAGAAGCACGGCAGTGCTCCGCACCGGCCCCTACCGGACAACCCGCACGCAAGGCGTGCGGGCTTCGGGGCACCATGGCCCCGTCGGGAACAAGGAAGGCGCTTGCTCCCGACTTGGTTGTCTCTCAGTGAGAAATCATTGGGCCTTCATCCGGCTGCAGTTGCGACTCCATCACCGGCAACCAAGGCGAGTTTGAATTTACAAGATAGCGCGCACCCTGCGCATATAGGCTGCAAGGGTTGGCAGGCCCGTAATGGCCGGTAATGCTGAACCGGAATTTAAGCCCTGCAGGATTGGTATAGATCACTTTGTCGCCAACAGCAAACCGCAAGCAACGGCCATTTTCTGGCGCGAAGGGCTTAGTTGCATTGTGTAGCTTTACGGTCTGATTCACCCAATCATGATGACTACCCATCTTGTTTCCTTTGCTTGTCGTTTTCGTCGTCGAAATTAATAGCCACAATACATATATCGCGCTTCCATCATTTTCTAACTTCACTGTTGATTATAATCGCACCATTAATAACGTCAACCTTTGTAGGTTGTCATTGTGTATTAGTTTGTAAAGCCA
>JAAYWB010000085.1 GCA_012516855.1 Candidatus Cloacimonadota bacterium | reverse complement strand
TACGGATTTAAGCATTGCGACTATCCAGTGATTATGGCGCGTACTACTTGGAGATTTGACCCTTCTATCCCAAGTGACCGCAAAGACGAAAAGCATGAGTTTTGGCTGTGCTGTGCAAATAAGGAGGTCGAATGAAAACAACTCTAAATCAAATTCGCGCCAAATCTCCGTGTCAAAATGGATGGACAAAGTTGTTGGCATATTTAGGGAAAACCAAAGCCGATGACGAACCGATTTCAATCGCCACAATTTTAGACAGCAACGGTTTAGACGATGCGCTTTGGTGCTTACAAGCTGTCAAAGGTCGTGACCGTGAAATACGGTTATTCGGTGTTTGGTGCGCACGTCAAGTACAACATTTGATGACTGACCCGCGAAGCATTGCAGCACTGGATGTGTCAGAACGATTCGCAAACTGCAACGCCACCCAAGAGGAATTAGATGCTGCGTGGGCTGCGAGTGATGCTGCGTGTGATGCGAGGGATGCTGCGTGGGTTGCGAGGGATGCTGCGTGGGCTGCGAGGGATGCTGCTGCGTGGGCTGCGTGGGCTGCGAGGGATGCGAGGGATGCTGCGAGTGCTGCGAGGGCTGCTGCGAGGGCTGCGAGGGCTGCTGCGAGTGCTGCTGCGAGTGCTGCGAGGGCTGCTGCGAGTGCTGCTGCGTGGGCTGACCAAGAAAAGCGTTTGCGCGAATTGTGCGCAGAGGTTGCACTTTCGGAGGTGTCCAAATGAAATGCTCATTAGGCCAATGTGATGACAGCGACGAATCAATCAATGCCGAATTTGCGCGTGCGACTTGCTGGATATGTGCATGGGTTATTGCGCTTGTTTGTTTGGCAGTTTATTTAATTTTTCGGTGACATCATGAAAACACTACTACAAGACCTTAAACACGCTATTCAAGTAGCGTTAGACGCATGGAAATATCGCCGTCATTTACGTGCTGGCGGCAATCCTGATTATTTTTAACAGAGGACATTATGAATATCGAAACACTCTTAAAAACAAACGTGAATGAACACACGGAAAAGAAAGCAAACCTAACCTATCTATCGTGGGCTTGGGCTTGGGCTGAAGCATTGAAAGCTGACCCTAAAGTGTCCTACAAAGTAGAAATGTTTGGCGATAAATGCTACATGGACATTCACGGCACTTGCATGGTTTGGGTAACTGTCACCATGTTTGAAAAGGCTATGACCTGCCAGTTACCCGTAATGGATCATCGCAACAAAGCCATATCAAGCCCTGATGCCTTCCAAGTCAATACCGCCATTATGCGCTGTATGACCAAGGCGTTATCCCTGCATGGTTTGGGCTTGTATATCTATGCTGGCGAAGATTTGCCAGAGGGTGAAGAAGCACCTGACACAAAGAAAGATACCAAAGTAACCATTATCCCTGCAAGCCCTAAAACTGAAACACTTGGAATCAGTGCAGACCGTTTGGCAATCATTCAGCTATGCGCCGAAAACATCAAAGAGCATTTTGCAAAAGATAACATCATTGATGCTTATGGCGAAAAAATGGGAATCACAGACGGAGAAGAAGCTATTGCTTTGCACAATTTATTACCGTCAAACATTCGCACAGCAATTCGTAACCATCATCTATCACTTAAAGAGAAAGCAGAGGCATAAATGAACTCAATCACTATCACAGGCAATCTAGGCAAAGAATGTGAAACCCGCGCACTGTCAGATGGTACACCCGTTGTATCGTTCTCGGTAGCAGACACCTACATGAAAGGTGGCGACAAACACACTATCTGGTGGAATTGCGCCATATTTGGCAAGCGCGGGGAATCACTAGCACCCTACCTATCAAAAGGCCAGCAAGTGACCGTTATCGGCTCTGTAACCGAGCGCGAATGGACAGATAAAGACGGTCAAAAGCGCAAGAGCATGGATGTGCGAGTAAACGACATTGCCCTACAGGGTGGAAAACCTAGCGGTGAATCAGCTAGCGCACCACGTCAAGCACCAGCAAAAAGAATTCAAAACGATCCTTACGACGACAACCTAATACCTTTTTAGATGCTCTCCTCGGTAAAAGAAAGATACGCCGCCCTGTGTATGCAATGACCACTAAGTTTATTTTTGGTAATGGGTAATCTATTAAAAGGATAACAGAATGACAATTGATAATGAACTCGAAGAAGCTGCCTATGAAATGGAGACATCGTTGTTTGACGAAGATAGTCATCCAGACCTTTTGCGAGAGGCGGCTAATCACATCCGCACAGTATGCAAGGTGTCCAAATGAAAACAACTCTAAATCAAATTCGCGCCAAATCTCCGTGTCGAAGTGGGTGGGAGAAGCTGTTGGCATATTTAGGAAAAACCAAAGCCGATGACGAACCTATTTCAATAGTCACAATTTTAGACAGCAACGGTTTAGACGATGCTCTTTGGTGCTTACAAGCCGTCAAAGGTCGTGAACGTGAAATCCGTTTATTCGGTGTTTGGTGCGCACGTCAAGTGCAGCATTTGATGACTGACCCGCGAAGCATTGCAGCTTTGGATGTGTCAGAGCGATTCGCAAACGGCAATGCCACCAAAGATGAATTAGATGCTGCGAGGGATGCTGCGTTGGGTGCTGCGTGGGGTGCGAGGGATGCTGCGAGTGATGCTGCGAGGGATGCTGCGAGGGATGTTGCGAGGGATGCTGCGTGGGCTGCGTGGGCTGCGAGGGGTGCTGCGAGGGATGCTGCGAGGGATGCTGCGTGGGCTGCTGCGAGGGATGCCCAAGAAAAACGGCTGCGCGAATTGTGCGCAGAGGTTGAATTTTCTGAGGTGTCCAAATGAAATGCTCATTAGGCCAATGTGATGACAGCGACGAATCAATCAATGCTGAATTTTTCAGAGCCGCTGCATGGTTTTTCACTCTAGCAATCGTTGGCGGGTGTGGGGCTATTTATTGGGTTTTTGCATGAATTTATTTATTGATGCGTTACGGCCAAGTTGGTAGTTTTTGATTGTTTCGACCAACTTCACGCCTTGTCTGTGGTGGCGGCAAGGGCGCATCAATAAGTCAATTTTTTAACCAAGGAGAAATCATGAAGACTTACCGAGGAATCGCAAAAGTAGTCAAACCGCTGCGCTATATCAGGAATAAATGCGCACAGACGACTTACACCGAAAAAGGTGCAAGTACCGTGTACGTTGAGCCCTACCCTGAAGCTGAATATTACGCCAGCAAAGGCGATGGTGCAGCCGTACAGCGGATTGCAATGAGTTTGGTTCGGGGCTGATATGACCGAACTAATTACTCTGCCACAAGGCCATGACCGCCGCAAATACATTGGCGGTTCAGATGTCGCAGCCATCCTTGGAATAAGCCCTTGGCGTA
>JAAYWB010000084.1 GCA_012516855.1 Candidatus Cloacimonadota bacterium | reverse complement strand
GGGTTTTCTGGAACGCATGGAGCCAGGAGGACGCTATTTCACCCCGCGCCATCTCACCCGCTGGGCTGCCTCTCTACTGGAAACCTTTCCCGGAGCGCGCCTGGCCGATTTTGCCTGCGGCAGTGGTGGTTTCTTGGTGGCCACCGCCGAAAAGTTGTCCCATGTGACCGGCGTTGAAATCTCACCCAACTGGGCGCGGCTGGCTTTCACGAACTGTCTCTTGCACAGCATCAAAAAACCAGATATTCGCATCGGTAACTCCCTGGCCATCTTTGGGAAACGAGAAAAGGAAACGAAGTTTGATTGTATTCTGATGAATCCGCCCTTTGGCGCCAAGGTGGATGACTCGCTGGTACAGATGGCGTTTGATTTTAAGATGAGCGGGCGTTCTGAAACCGTTTTGACGGCACTTGCCTGTGAACATCTGAGTGAAAACGGTCAGATGGTGGTTTTCGCACCCTCAGGTTCCCTGTTTGCCAACAGCGGTGGCGAACAAATTCTGCGTGAAGGATGGATTGAAAACGGTGAGCTAACCGCTGTGGTGACTTTACCCAAAGACGCCTTTCAGCCCTACAGCCAGGTAGCCACGCATGCGCTGTTGATCGAAAAGACGCGGCAGCCGAATTACATCAACTGGTTTTTCCAACCCCGCTTTGACGGCTTCACATCTGGGCGCAACCGCCAGCCGGACCCTGAACATAACGATCTGCCGCTAATCACCGCTGCGATCCGCAGTCGGAAGGAGACTCGAGCGGTCATTCCATTGGACATAACCGATCAGGGGCCGGCCGGTTATAGAGTCCTTTTCACCGATGAAAATTCGCGCTTTCGGGTCAATCGGCTATCCCGCTTGAATGCCCGCGAGACCTGTTATTTGGTGGATGTTGGCTCTGGTTCCGAAAACAGCTTCTATTGGATCAATCAGGCCAACATTCTGGCGATCAACGGACAAACACAGCCGATCAAAATTTCCTTGCCAGAAAAATATACGCGCGAGATTAACGCGACATTTTTACAAGGCGCATATTCGATCCAACTTACTGGTGAAGGGGGAGAAATTAGAGGTGAGCGGAAGAACACTTACCCCCTACAGATTTCGTCCCATTGGGATGATACGGCCTGGATGGGCATTGTTCTCAATGCAAAGGGAGAGCCGGCTGGTCCGGCGTTTATTCTTAATGAAGTTCCTAATCGGTTTAAAGAAGCCGATGACACTGTTTTCCCCTGGGATATTGAGATTCCATTCGACTCCAACGGGGAGGAGACTGCCTTCCAAGATGAGAAAAGCGGAACATTGATACTTTTCCCGCCCGTCAAGTTGGAGGGGATAAAACTTGCGGAGCAAGTGTACCTTTTAAAAAGCGGAAAACACACCTGGCTGCGCATCCATCTGGAGAAGGAAAACTCAGTGCAGTTTGAAATCTTGTTTCACGAGAGCGGCGGCTCAGTTTTCGAATCGGATGGGCGGCAGAGCGGAGTTGTGTTTACTAAAGAAGGTGAAGTGCTGGGCGTGG
>JAAYWB010000083.1 GCA_012516855.1 Candidatus Cloacimonadota bacterium | reverse complement strand
TTTAAAGGATACGCGCGATGCAGTGCAACGTTTTACGAATGTATTGGTGGTTTCTTTAGCCGTCTTGTTCTTTCTCTTAGTGTTGGCTGCTTGGGCGCAAGTCGCTGTGGGTCTTAAACCACTGCGTCAACTGCAGCATAGTCTGAAGCAAGTACAGCATGCGAATTCAACGCGTCTACTTGGTGTATTTCCCACTGAAGTGCAGCCACTTGTTGACGACTTCAATCGCGTACTGGTGCAGAATCACCAAGTGCTTGAGCGTGCGCGCACTCAGGCGGGTAACTTGGCTCATGCACTCAAAACGCCATTGTCGGTTCTTGATCAAGCGGCCTCCCTAGAGCTGAAAAAAAATACCAGTGAACTGGCACGGCAGGTGCAAGAACAAGTGATATCGGCGCACCGCCATATCGACTGGCATTTGGCGCGGGCTCGTGTGTCAGCGACGCAACGTCTTCCAGGACAAAGAACCGATGTGGCCATTGTATTGGCGGGTCTGGTTCGCGTCATGGAGCGTGTGCATGCGACTCGAGAAATTTCAATAGAGACAAAAATACCAGATTTACCTCTGTACTTTGCAGGAGAGGAGATGGACCTGCAAGAAATGCTGGGAAACCTCTTAGACAACGCCTGCAAATGGGCGCAATCCCGCATCAAGGTAACGGTTGATCTGATTCCGAATATTAAACCGCCTGAATTCCAAGTGACCATCATGGACGATGGATTGGGCATCGACGATAAGCAAGTATCAGCTGTCATGAGAAGAGGTGTCCGGTTGGACGAGTCTGTGCCAGGCACTGGATTGGGGCTGGCAATTACCCAAGAATTAGCCAGTCTTTATGGTGGGCAGTTAATCTTGAAAAGGCTTGATACAGGCGGGGTTAGCGCAACACTCCAACTTCCGGCGACATGATCAAGTCCCGCAAAACGTTTTGTAGCAAGCGGTGACCTCTAAAGGTGCTGGACTGGCCAGTTTGATGTCGTGTTCACCAATTTCAGATGGCTGTTGAATAGCTGCCAGCAATTGCTTGAACGCTGTCCAATCGTTGTGCGTGGTGGCATTGTAGAGAGCCTCTTCAACCAAGTGGTTGCGGGCAATGTAAATGGGGTTGGCGCGTTGCATACTGACAAGCTGCTCATGGCGAGCCACTGTATGTTGTTGCAAACGTTGCTGCCAAAGGGCGAACCAGTTGTTGGCGTTTTCGGTATTTGAAAACAAAGTTGCGAAACTGTTTGATTTGGGTTGTGCAGTTTCAGATTCAATATCAGTCACTAAAACATCGACCAAACATCGCCAGCCTTGGGTGAAGTCAATGCCTTGGTCTTGCAACAGCTGTAAAAATTCCAACGCCAGTTGTAGATCAGCCTGATTGTCTTGCTCTGAAGCATCAGCTATTCCTAAACCCAATTTAACGCGCCAAACGGCTAAACTTTCTTCGGTATAGCGTGCATCAAATTCGTTTAACGTAGCCAAAGCTAGTGTGGAAGCTTGGTCATCATCTTCATGGATGAGAGGTAACAAGGCCGAAGCCAAGCGGCTGAGGTTCCATTTGGCAATGGCGGGTTGATTGGCGTAGGCAT
>JAAYWB010000082.1 GCA_012516855.1 Candidatus Cloacimonadota bacterium | reverse complement strand
GCTGAGGTGCTCGACGCTGACGCATTCAGCCTCTTCAGTGAGAGAGGCATCTTCGACAGGGAAACAGCCGGCTCTTTCCGCCACAATATTCTCGAAAGAGGCGGCAGCCGTGAGCCTGATGAGCTCTTCAGATCTTTCCGCGGAAGGGAACCCTCCATAGAACCGCTGATAGAACGAAGCGGATTCAGAAAGAAATGATACCACCGGTCACCTGGCAGCCAGCAACTGGCAGTCAGCAGCCGGCAGTCAGCAGCCGGCAGTCAGCAGCCGGCAGTCAGCAGCCGGCAGTCAGCAACAAATTAATGAAATGCTGATTATCAGCAACAGACTCATAACTATAAAATGAAAAACCGGGGGGCTATATTCAGCCCCCCGGATATCAGCATAATGAAGCTATTCCTTATCCCACCAGACAGGATCACTCCATATTGCATCCTGCATGGCAAGTGGATTTGAAAGCAATAGCTGTTCGTTATTGTAGTTGCTTTCGTGAGCGCTGTGATTGAACCTGCGGAACCAATAGTTCAGGTCAGTCGGACTCGTTCCTGGAATGATATTGGTTGCAGTGAACTCGTATGGTCTCTTGTAGTCCCTGTACACAACACCAAAATTGCCTATGTTTCCTGCACTGTAATTGAAACGGCGCATATCGTTCCAAATCTGCATATTGATACCCATGGCAATGATCTTCTGCTGAATGATGTCAGCCATTGTAAGGTTACTGGCATTCTGCACCACTGCAGCGCTGGCCATATATGCTGCTATGTCTGCCTCATCCATTGGCATCTGATCAGGATTAACCGTCCCGGCAGACTTCCACTCATTGAGTTTGGTCTGCATACGGTCAAAGCTTGCCTCTATTCCTGCAATATAAGCATTATGAGCCTGTGGTGCATTTCCCTGTCTCAGGTACACCTCAGCCCTGATGAAGCACATCTCGGCATATGTCAGTATATCAGAATCTGAATCAGGCCTTACGAAGAAACTACCTGTTCCGCCGACAGCCTTCACGTCGGCGTTGAGATAGTAATACATATCCGTTGCTGACAGACCGCTTGTTGACATGCTGTTAGACCTCATGTTGACATACGCGGTGTCACCGGCACGTAAGTAGTTGGTGCTGTTGACATAGAATGATCCCCTGGGGTATGTCACTGAAACATCATTGCCGTCAACTGTATATGGATGAGGGATTGCAGCGATGAAGGCGTCTCTTGCTGCCTCATCAGCTATTGTGTACTTCAGGGTCTGAGGCGAATTGGCGTATGAATAGTTCAAGGGTCCTGAATTCACTCTGACACTTGAATTCATTGCGTCAACACCAATATCTCTCCTCCATTCATAGTTGATAATGTTCCCTGAAGCATTCAATTCAGTGTTGGTCATCACAGCAGGCAGAAGCTTTGGCAGGCGTGGGTCTGTCACTCCGGAGCCTCCTGTGAAATTGTTTGTCAGCAGGTTTGCATACCACCTTGTGTAACGCTGTCCTGTTCCATATGCTGCAGAGTTCCATGTGGAGTTGGTCTGGTAGGGATCAGCAACAGTGAAATTAACCGCATCACCCTCCACGTTGTAGTGTTTCATGATAATATTATCAGCATTGGACTGTGGTGCATTCTGCAGAGCTGCCAGCACTGCTGCCGGGTCAAATGTTGATTTTTTGGAAATCTGCAGGAGATAACGGGCTTTCAGACCGTAGCAAAGCTTGAGCCACTTATTGACATCGCCTCCGTTCCAGCTATCTCCTTTTGAGAGGGCTACGGCGCCAGGCTCCTGGGTTTTTCCGAAATATTCGATTGCCCTGTCCAGGTCAGCCATACATCCGTTATAGATAACATCGCCCTGATCATAGGCTGGATTGTATTTCCCTGTCAAAGCTTCAGTATAAGGCATTTCACCATAAAGGTCAAGCATCATCATAAAGCCCATGGCCTTGATGCAATAGGCAGCTCCCATGTAATGCCAGGCCCCCTGCTCTTCAGCTCTGTCAATAAGAGGTTTAAGGTTGACAGCGCCTCCGAGGAACCAGTTCTGGTATATCGTTGTGCAACTGCCCTGTATGGGATTCCAGGCTGCCAGCCTGCTGTTGCCTCCGGTGGCAGAGGTTGTCTGAGTCATTATCCCTGCAATGGTGCTCGTACGCATATTTGCAGTTCCCCAGGCATACATGTAGTAATGCTGTATCCAGGGAAGCCTGATCTCCGGGGTAGCACTGAGGTCATTTGGATTGTCAGGGTCCACATTGACATCGAGCCACTTATCACATGAAGAGAAGCCCAACATAATGATCAGACCAAGTGTAATAGATAATATCCTTTTCATAATCAACTTTTTTGAATCAGTTATTAAAATGTTGCATTGAGACCGAATGTCACGTTTCTTGTTGCAGGTACACCGCAGTAGTCGATACCCATCGAGCCAGACCCGCCTGTTCCTGAACCGGAAACGCTGACTTCAGGATCCATCCCCTTGTAGTTCGTCCAGAGAAGAAGGTTATAGCCGCCGATTGAAGCTGACAGACCTTTGATGAAACCCCTTTTGCCTATGAGGTCTGTGAAGTCATACGACAGGTTAACAGACCGCAGTCTCAGCCAGTTAGTGCTGGTTATGAAATTGTAAGCATTATCACCATATTTTGACCAGTATTGCTGGATCATATACTCGCCTGACTTCGTGGCTCCGCCTACAGTATAGGTCTTGCCGGCCTCATAGGTGTATGTTACAGGCTCACCCGATGTTTTGGAAACACCTGATACAGTAACTGACTTACGGTCAAGGGTTTTCATGCTTAATCCTCTTGTTGTCAAATACCAGTCTGTGCCGTTGTAAATATCACCGCCTTTTCTGATGTCAATCAGGAAAGAGAAGCTCAGATTCTTGTACTGCAGATTGTTGTTCAGACCTCCGATGAAATCAGGTTCACGGTTTCCCACTACGTTTGTCGTAACGGTTGTTGGTGCATACAGCCCGGTACTCTCATCTACAATGTACCTGCCATCAGGTATCTCATTCCCATCCGTATCCTTCTCCCGCAGCCAACGATCGCCGGTCAGGCCAAGGAAGTAACCGCCGTTCGGTACGGATGCTGCCTTAACCCCTCCGATCTGTACGTCAGTAACATAGAAGAAAGTGACTCCCGGCAGGAAATCTCCCAGAGTACCCCGGTTGCCTGAAAGGTTCAGTGTCACATCCCATGTGAAGTCACGTTTTTTTACAGGAGTTGCATTGATTGACAACTCTATCCCCTTGTTTTGTACCGAGCCGCTGTTCAGCGTAAGGAAGATATAACCGGTCGACTGTGCAAGTCTGGGGCTTGCCAGCTGGTTCTTCGTCACGCTGTTGTACCAGGTGAAGTCAAGTCCCAGCCTGCCCTCGAGGAACCGGAGTTCAGCCCCCAACTCGGTTGATGTCTGAATTTCAGGCACCAGGTTGGGGCTTCCTCCGGTCCAGCTGTTGCCGGTACCCACAAACTGACCGCTCACGATCTGAGGAGCCCATAGATAGGTGTTGGTTGCATATGCGTCAGCATCCTTGCCCACCTGGGCCCATGAAGCACGGATCTTTCCGAATGAAAGGATATCATTTTCAGGAAGCAGTTCAGTAAATACTAAGCTGCCGGATACTGAAGGATAGAAATATGATCTGTTTTCAACAGGAAGCGTTGACGACCAGTCGTTACGGCCGGTAACAGTCAGGTAGGCAATGCTCTTGTATGATGCACGAAGTTCACCAAATACACCTACCAATCGTTTGGTGACATTTCTTTCGGTAAAGAACTTCTGGTCATCAACTATGTTCCCAAAGCTTATTGTGCCGGGGGTTGAGAATCCGTAACCCCAGTTGGTCCGTGAAACTCTGTCTGTATTTTCAGCTGTATGCCCCAGTAGCAGGTTCAGGTCAATACCGCCAACCTTCTGATTAAAATTCAGCATGAGGTTGGAGGTAAGAAACGCATACTCGGAACCACTCTTACTCAGTCGACCCTTCTGGTATATCTCTGTCACTGCACCACCGGGTGCGATATAGGTATAGGCACCGCTGTTGTATGTATCATAACCTACCCGGTAAAGTATGTTGAACCAATCTGTCACGTTGAAAGAAACATTGATACCGCCCGTGAACCGGTTGACCTTGTCGGTAAGTTTGTTTTTATTCAGTATCCAGTAAGGGTTCTCCACGTCACTGGCAAGTTCCTGAATGCCCTCAAACATCCTGTACTTTGTTCCGTCAGGATTGAGGTATTTTGCGATATCGTCACTCCGTGACCAGCCGTAGAGAGCTGTCATTGTTCCGTTGCCTCCGCCGTTATACAGACCTGCTGTCGTCAGAGTCTTCAGGGTGTTTGTAATTGAATAGGCTGCATTTGCACCGACAGTCAGTTTGCCATATTTCTGCTCACCGTTGAAGCGGAATGTATTCTTGTCAAATCCTGTCGTGGGCACAACTCCCGTCTGGTCAAAATTTGATGCCGACATGTAGAAGCTGCTATTGGGGCTGCCTCCTGAGATGCTCAGACTGTTGTCAAACACATTCCCGCCCTGAAAGAAGTTGCCTACGTTGTCATAGACTGGTCCGGTTATCGGGTTACCCCATGACTGGGTTGTATAGTCACTGAATGACCCGGCCTCGTTATAGTAACCCCTTCCATAAACATCCTGCAACTCAGGCTTGGTGCCAACCCAGGAATAGGAGTATTTTGAATTGAAGTCTACCCTGACCGGACCTGCACCCCCTTTCTTGGTTGTAATGACAACCACGCCGTCAGCTGCCCGTGAGCCATACAATGCGGCTGCTGCAGCTCCCTTAAGGATTGACATGCTCTCGATATCATCAGGGTTGATGTCCATCACGCGGTTGCTGAATGATGTTGCATTTTTTGTCACACCATCAGTACCTGAGTTTCCGCTGTTGATGGTAGAGTTGTCATAGATGATGCCGTCAACGACGAACAAAGGCTGGTTGTCGCGTGTTTCGCTGGCTGAATTGCCGCCACGGATGATGATTGTTGATCCGGCGCCCGCAGAACCGCTTGACTGGGTGATACTCACACCAGCGACCTTGGCAGCCAGTGAGTTGATAACATTTGTCTGCTTATTCTTCAGGATCTCATCGCTTTTAAGGTCCTGAACTGAATATCCCAGGGCCTTTTTCTCCTTCTTGATACCAAGGGCGGTAACCACAACCTCCTCAACAAGAACTGATGATTCGGTCATGGTGACATTGATTGTGGTACGGCCATCAATCGGGATTTTCACCGTTTCCATCCCTATGAAAGAAAAGACCAGTGTGCCATTAGCAGGTGCATTGATGGAGTATAAGCCATCACTGTCTGAAGCCACACCGGTAATGGTTCCTTCAAGGACTATTTTTACTCCCGGAAGAGCCAGCCCGGCATTGTCAATGACTTTCCCGGAGACCCGCAGAGTCTGGGAAATAATTGTTCCGGAAAACAGGATCAGCAAAATGGCTGAAAACATTGCGTGTTTTCCCCATTTCACAACTTCCCGTTGAGAGTGCAATTTTAGGTTTGTTCTCATGTTATTGATATTTGGAGTTAAATGGTTTGGTCTTATGGTGAACAGTTATACTGATGAAATGTTCATTAGAATGCAATTTACGAGATTTCAGGAAAGATTGTAATCCCTATTCCCGATATTTTTAAATGAAACACAACAAAGTGTCATTTCTCCGGTCACTGGCCATGTTTGACGGCTATTTCACGACAAGCTCAAAATGAATTGATATATAAAAATCAGAGACGCGCGGGGGCGCGTCTCTGATTTTATTGACTGACAACCTGATCAGAGGATGTTCAAACAACTCCTACCAACCGGGTGTCTGTGTAAGGGTATAACCTTTCTCGGCATACTGGGTT
>JAAYWB010000081.1 GCA_012516855.1 Candidatus Cloacimonadota bacterium | reverse complement strand
TGGCCAGTACATCGGCCAGCGGGACGGGACGGATTCCTACATGCCGATCATCAGAGACGTTCAGCTGCGCCTAACGGACTCGGACATAGAACGCATGGTGAAAGTTGAGTCCGATATAATGCTGTAAAATGGCCTTTGATCTGCGACGATGGGTATGGAAAGGCCATCGATTCTCCGGTAGAATTGGAGTTGGTACCAACCAATTATCTACAGGAGGAGAACCAATGGCCCGATATCAGATTACCATATCCGACGAGCAACTGCACGGACTTCTTCAAGGAGATCGTGGTCTGGCCGATCTGCTTGAGGCCGTGCTCAACCAGGTGCTTCAGGCGCAGGCCACTGAGTATGTGAAGGCTGAACCCTACGAGAGAACCGAGGAACGGGTAGGTTACCGCAATGGGACTAGGGAACGTCCGATTACGACGCGCGTAGGCAGGTTGACGCTTGAGGTTCCTCAGTTCAGGCAAGGTAAGCTGCCGGTCGACATGTTCGAGCGTTACCAGCGCAGCGAGCAGGCGCTAATCGTCACGCTTATGGAGATGGCGGTGAACGGGGTCTCGACTCGCAAGATCAAGAACATCACCAGGGAGCTGTGCGGCGTCGAGTTTTCCAAGTCCACGGTATCGGATCTGCTGAAAGGGTTGGATCCCGTGGTGCGCGAATGGATTGACCGGCCCATTGGAACGTATCCGTTCCTGATTGTCGACGCCATCGTGATCAAGATACGCAAAGGCGGCCGCGTAAGAACCCATAGCATGCTCATGGCCACTGGAGTAAACCCCGAAGGGATTCGCGAGATCCTTGGCCTATGGCTCGCCGACAGCGAGAAGGAGACCTCCTGGAGAGACTTCTTCAAGTGGCTGAAGGGCAGAGGCCTGGCCGGTGTGGACCTAGTAGTCTCGGACGACCATGGAGGACTGGTCAACGCGGTAGCCGTCGAGTTCCAGGGTGCGTCCTGGCAGCGTTGCCAGACGCATTTCACCAAGAACATTCTGGATGCGTGTCCGAAAGCCGTTCAGCACGACCTGCATTCGAGGCTGCGCCTCATGTTCGAGGCGCCCGACATGGATACGGCAAGGGTACTGCTGGATGGGATAATCGATGACTTCGGAGCCAAGGCTCCAGGTGCGATAAGCAGGCTCGAAGCCGGGTTTGAGGATGCGATGGCGGTCATGGCTCTGCCCGAATGCATCCGCAAGAGGCTGCGAACCACCAACTGCGCCGAGCGCCTGAACGAAGAAGTCCGAAGGCGTGAGCGGGTCATCAGGATATTCCCGAACGACGAGTCCGCCATCAGGCTGATCGGAGCCGTGTTGATGGAGATAGACGAAACTTGGTCGACCGGTCGCCGCTACCTGAACATGGAGGAATACTGGCGATGGAAGCAGGCGTGCGAATCGGGCGAGGCTCAACCGTTGCCGATTGCAGCACAGCGGGCGGCCTGAACTCTCTAGCATGACACGCCAAGCCGGTAGCTGCCGTCCCCTCCGGCGCAGGCCGAGAGGCAAGCGGCATGCATAGTAGGAACCTTGGTCTCGGCATCGCTTGCCGCGACGCCGAGCCGGAGTACAATGCTCACCGGGCTTGGGTGGAATAGCCAACTGCGGCAAGTTGAACCAACGG
>JAAYWB010000080.1 GCA_012516855.1 Candidatus Cloacimonadota bacterium | reverse complement strand
TCAGTAGTATTGTCCTGATAGATCTATTCCTCCCATTATGGGGGGCCGTGGAAAGGGAATTGATGAATTGATGTAATTGATCAAATCGATAGACCGTCTCTCCGGCAGATAGGAAAAAAACGGCTCTCTTTCAAAAACCGAGTGGATAGCCCGGAGGGCGGCAGATTATAGCGAGGATGTGCGGTGAGCGCAGCGAACGGAACCCCCTCGACAGTGGATCTAAACTTCCTACCTGGTTATTGCTTCTGTACGAGGGGCTTACCCTCCCTCGCTATCGTTATGTCGCCCTACGGGCTCAATCTACCGGATTACCCACTCGGTTTGAAAATAAGCCAAAAAGACTTCAAACTGGGCAGAGCCGCTCCATCAGAATACAAGCTAAAAGGGAAGCTGGTGTTTCTTAGACAGAATGAAGCAGAAGAACTGAGCAGTTGGGAACAAAGCTTTCCAATTGTCTCTATCCTCCTATGGACCTACTGAACGCCTACCACTCTTAATCGTAGTAATAATCGTCTTCCGGGTCGGAATCCTCCTTCAGGTCTTCTTCGTAATAGGGCCTATAGTCCCGTTTATGATTGCCGAAAACAGTGCAGTGCTCGAAGCTGACTCCTTCGCGGGAATTCAGCAGCCCGCTCACATTGTTGTTAAAGATGGCGCATTCGGAGAATATGATTTCTGAAGCGGAGGTATTGAGCACGTATCCACCGACGAAACCGTCGCCCGCGCTGTTGTCATAAATCACGCAGTTTGTAAAGCTCACCTCGTGGCAGTTGGAGATATTCAGCAGGCTGAATTCCCGGTTGTTGAACATCACACATTTCCTGAACTCCACCCCGTAGCTGTCGAAAAGCGAGAGGATGGAATAGCTGCAGTCCCGGATGGTGGTGTCCACGCAACTCAGCCAGGACGAATCTGTGAGGGTGATCCCCTCGATACCGCAGCCCCAGAGGTCACAGTTTTCTATATTGATCACATGGCAGTTCTCGAAATTGAAGACCCCGCCCATGCAATATCCTTCTTCCATGTGGCCGCATCTCAGGTTCTGCAGGTTAATCTCCTCACAATTCCTGAAGGTGAGCACATTCGCGTAACGCGGCCGGGCCAGGATTTGCGACCGGGTTTCCGGCTCCCCGATAATGGAGAAATTGTGCAAGTCCTTGATCACCAGTTGAAAGCCGTCATACACTTCTTCGAACTCGGTGTATTCCGGATTGAGGTCCGCGTGCTCCTCCGTGAAACAGAGAGATTCCAGAAACATTGAATACATGTGGATGGTGGTGTTGGGCGCCACTGCCGCCAGGAATTCCTCTTCCCCGGAAACCCAGATTTCTCTGTGCTCGCTGAAATCCCTGTCCCCCTCCGCCCATAGAGGCAGCATGAGGCACAGTAGTGCCAGCCAAAGCCAAATCATCTTCTTGGGCATAATCCTCTCCCAAAGCTGTTTTCAGGCGAAACGGCCGCGTTGGAACAGCCTCTTTTGCCATTGGTTAGAAAGATTGAACCGGGCTGAATTCTGTCAAGCTGAAAGTTGCTGGCATCTCCCCCATTTATTATATCAGCCTGATTTTCATTTGCCATGGATCAAACCAGTTAGATAGCCTGGCCCCTCAGCCTGCCGGCCCCAAAACCTGAGTAGCCGCCTGCTCCTTCTGAGCCCTTTCCACCTTGCTTCTGGCTTGCCTCCCGCATGATGCTCGCACCAAATGCGGGAATAAGGCAAGAGGCATACCGGTCGCGTATCCGATGGGGCTAAGGGCCCTACAAGCCCAGGGGGGCGATGGCGCGGTCGAAATAGCCGTGCACCTTGGCGATGGTGAGCCCGTAATTTGTGATCGGCACCCCGCGCCTTTGGGCTTCCACGATACGGCGGTTCATCTCCACCTGATTGAGCATGCAGGCGCCGCAATGCACACAGAGCGCGTATTCCTCCAGGTTTGGCGGGAAATCGTGTCCGGCGTAGGTTTCGAAAATGAGGTTCTTTTTGGTGTATTCCTTCAGCCAGCGGGGCAGCTTCACCCGGCCTATGTCGTCCTTCTGAACGTGGTGAGAGCAGGCTTCCGCGATCAGGATTCTATCGCCTTCCTTAAGTTTGTCGATTTGCCGGATGCCGTTGGCCAGGATGCCCAAATCGCCCTTGTAGCGGGCAAAAAGGATTGAAAAGGTGGTTAGTTTCACGCTGGGCGGCAACTCACGCACCACCAGTTCGATGGCCTGGGAATCTGTGATAACGAGGTCGGGATCCTCTTTCAAGGCGGCCAGGGCCTGCTTCAGTTCAAATTCCCTCACCACCACAGGCACCGTGCCGCTGTCTAAAAGGTCGCGCAGCACCTGAACCTGGGGCAGGATCAGCCGGCCTTTCGGGGCAGCGGAGTCGATTGGCGTCACCAAAATAACTCGCTCGCCAGCCCGCACCAGGTCGCTCACCAGGGGCCGGTCCTCTTTCAAATGCGCCGGCGCCAGGGCAATCAGCTTTTCCTTGGCTTCCGGGATGTTTTCTTTTTGGCTGGCGGAGACGGAAACCCATTCCAGACCATGTTGCCGGCAGTATTCCAGATTGGCGGGGGCAGGTTGGCGGAGGTCGCTTTTTTTTAATGCCACCAATACCGGGACCTTCATTTCGCGAATGCGTTGCAGAAACTCCAACTCGCTGGCGGAAAAGGGATTGCCGTTATTTACAAAGATCGCGATATCCGTGCGGAAAAGCACACGGAAAGTGGCTTGGACACGCTTGGCGCCCAATTCTCCGGTATCGTCGATGCCAGCCGTGTCGTAAAAGGTCACGGGACCCAGAGGCAGAAGCTCGTAACGCTTGTCCACCGGGTCGGTGGTGGTGCCCGGAGTGTCGGAAACGATTGCAATTTCCTGGTTCGTAAAGGCGTTGATGAGGCTGGACTTGCCGCTGTTGCGGTTCCCCAGCAAGGTGATGATCAGGCGTTCGCCGCGGGGGGTGCTGCTCATTTTTCCTCGTTCTTGGTTGCATACTTCTCTTTATTAAACAGAATAACGCTTCCTCCTGGCTTTGGCAAGTTCTGTTCCGGTTGGCAGTGATGGTTTGGCATCAGTGTTCATGAAGCAAAGTGAATCTGCGCAATTCGTCCTTGACAACTTGCAAACTTATGGAAAGCTTGTTTTTTGCATTACAATAGCTACAGGAACCGAGCATGGACTACATCAAGGGACCTCATACCATAAACTATCGGGAAGCTGATCCGGACAAGCTGCGCGAACAGCTCCGCCAAAACCTCAACAGGCTACATCCAACTGTATGGGATAAGGGGAGTTAATGCGCCGAATCGGGCTTTTTCTGCTGTTGCTTGGAAGCGTCTGCCTGACAGCAGAAAGCATCCAGATCGGCAATGGGTCGCTGCTGAACCAGCATCTGCCCATCGAGCCTTTTGTAAGCTACAGCTACTCTCAACAACTCTACCGGGCCGCGGATATCGGTTTCACCGGCCAGGTGAGCGCTGTCTCTTTCCAGTACAATATCCCCAGCACATATTTTATCGGCAGCAGCGCGGTCTGGAAGCTCTATCTGGGGCACACCCAACGCGAACAACTGGATGCCTGGGTGCCTCTGGACAGTCTGGTCCTGGTGTTCGATGGCACCCTGTCCGAGGATCAGTTTTCCAACGGGATACCCGGCCAGGGTTGGCTGAATATCAATCTGGACACGGTGTTCCACTACAATGGCAGCGACAACCTGCTGATCGCCGTGGATGAAAACGATCCCGATTTCGGTTCCAACGCTGACGATTTCATCTGCACAGAAGCCGCGGAAGTGCGAGGTATCGTATTTGCCAGCAATACCTTGAATCCCGATCCTGCCTCCCCGCCGCCAGGTCCGGAAAACCTGTTCACGCGCCTGGCCTATCCCAATCTCCGGCTGGAAATCACACCCTTCAGCCTCACACCCTGGCATCCCCAACCCGAAGACCAGACCACCGGAATTCCTACCTCCACCGATTTGCGGTGGCAGAGCAACGCCTCGTCATTCGATGTTTGGTTGGGCACCGATCCGGACGAGTTACAGCTTATGGCGCAAGGGATTGCCTCACAGCAATGGACACCACCGCAGCCTTTGGGATTGCTGACTTCTTATTATTGGCAGGTGGTGGCTCACGCGGACGGAGAAACTTACCCCGGTCCGGTCTGGAGCTTCAGCACCGCTGGCGAAGGCATTGGTCCGCCCCAAAACCTAAGCGCCTATCACATCACAGACCACGTTCAACTGAACTGGCAGCCGCCACTTGAAGGCGAACCGGTGATGTACCGCGTTATTCGGAACGGCGTGTTTCTGGCTGCCACACAGGAAATTGGCTATCAGGATTATGAATTTGGGCCCGGGCAGGTCTTATACTATTATCTGCTGGCCCAAAACCATCTGGGCGAGCTTTCTGATCCCTCAAACACCGTTACTGTACACATTCCGGACATCATCCCAAACCTCATCCTGCAGCAGAGTTTTGAGGCCTGTTCCCCGTTCAGCCAGAACATTCCCGGCTGGCAAAATCTGGACATGGACAACTCCCCAACCTGGTCTCCCTGGCCAATGCAGGGTTTCGGTGAGCCGCTTGCCTGGCTGGTTTTTCCTCCAGCGCAACTATCCCCGCCGCAAACTGGTCTCGAAGCCCACAGCGGCGCGGCGATGGCAGCGTCTTTCAATGTGCAAACCCCACCCAACAACGATTGGCTGATCACTCCCAGACTGCAACTGGGTTCTGCTCCCAGCCTGAACTTTTGGGCCCGCTCCCACACTGTGGATTATGGGCTGGAGCGGCTGAGAGTGCTGATTTCCACCACGGACGCCGATCCTGCCAGCTTTACCAGCTTGAATAGCGGCAACTGGCTGTCCGTGCCGGCTGAATGGACCGAATACAGCTTCGATCTCGCCGCCTGGCAGGGCCAAAGCGTCCATCTGGCCTTCAATTGCGTTTCCTGGGACGCCCTCGCGCTCTATCTGGACGATATCGTGGTCACTGGAGAGGGTGGTTATGTTCCAGTGGGGGAAGATATTGCGGTCCCGGATTGCTTCAAGGTATTTCCCAACCCCGCCCGCGGAACATTCAGCGTTGAGACTACCCGCAAATCGCCTTTTAACCTTGCCCTCTACGACCTGCGGGGCCGCGAACTTTTTTCCATCCGTAATCTGAGTAGTTTCCAAAGCGCGGAACACGCCCTGAACCTGGCCGCCGGCGTCTATTTCCTACGCTTGGAAGCGGAAGGCGGCAGCCAGTTGAAGCGCCTGGCTGTTATCAAATGAAAAGCTATGTTCTGCCAGATGTGGAGGCTTTCCTCGAGGGACTTCTCCAGGACAAGAAATTCAGAGAAAATATCGTCTCCCGCCAGTCCCTGGAACCGGTGGAAGCCATCTGGGCTGACTTTCCATCCCAAACCAGGGCGGAACTGCTCTCCCTGCTCCGCGAACAGGGCGTTGAGCGTCTGTTCGAGCACCAACGCGAGGCCATCTACGCCGCGCTAAACGGGGAAAACCTTGTCATCAGCACCGGCGTGGCCAGTGGCAAGAGCCTCTGTTACCAGTTTCCCATTCTGCAGGAACATTTGCTCAACCCCACCAGCCGGGCCCTGCTGCTTTTCCCCACCAAGGCCCTGGCCCAGGACCAAGCCCAGAAAATGCAGAACCTGGCTACAACTCTGGCCCACCAAAACCCCAAAATCCCAAAGCTGAACTGCTCCATCTACGACGGAGACACCGCTTCCGAAATCCGCAGCCGCATCCGCAATCAAGCCGGGCTGGTCTTCTCCAATCCCGACATGCTGCATCTGGGCATTCTGCCCAACCACACGCTCTGGAGCAACTTTTTCGCCCATCTGCGCTGGGTGGTGATCGACGAGGTGCACATCTACCGCGGTGTTTTCGGTTCACACTTCGCTAACGTTTTACGCCGTTTGAAGCGGATTTGCGCCCTCTATGGAGCCCAGCCCCAGTTCGTTTGCACCTCAGCCACGGTGGCCAACGCCCGCGAACTGGCGGAGGATTTGCTGGAAAGCCCTGTCCGCCTGACCGAAAGGGATTCTTCACCGCATGGACGGAGGGAATTCCTGATCGTGAACCCACCAATCGTGGACGCCACCCTGGGTATCCGGCGCAGCGCCATGCTGGAATCCACTTCTCTGGCCAAACGCTGGCTATACGGACGCGGTCAGGCCATCATCTTCTGCGGGCCACGGCGCAGCGTGGAAATCCTTTTCCTCTATCTGAGCGGCGAAAGCGCTTTCAAGGACCGGGTTCGCAGCTACCGTAGCGGCTATCTGGCCGCCCACCGGCGTGAAATAGAAAAGGAATTACGCGAAGGCAGCATCGGTCTGGTGGTTTCCACTAACGCGCTGGAACTGGGAATCGACATCGGCGGGCTCGACGCGGTTTTCCTGAACACGTATCCCGGCACCATCTCCGCCACCAGGCAGCAGGCCGGAAGGGCTGGCCGCAAGGGCAACACAGCCCTCGCCATCCTGGTTGCAAGCGCCAATCCGCTTGACCAATACATCTGCCAGAATCCCAGCTACCTCTTTGACAACAATCCCGAGCACGCCCTCATATCACCAGACCATCGTGAAATCCTGCAAAGCCAGTTGCTCTGCGCCATTCACGACCTCGCCATGCTGGATACTGAAGGCTTTGGCAGTTTGGGCCCGGAACACATCTTCCCCCATCTTGAAGTGCTGGTGCGGGAAGGGAAAGTGCGCAAGGCTGGCCCACGCTACATCGGCGTTCCGGAGGCCTACCCCGCTGCGGAGGTCTCGCTGCGCAACATTTCGGACCAGGTGCAAATCCTCTCCGGTGATGAACTCATCGGCTGGGTGGACGGCGCCAGCGCGCTCTGGATGGTGCATCCGGGCGCCATCTACCTGGACCGGGGCGAGACCTGGCTGGTCACCAAACTCAACCTCGAGCAGCGCAAGGCGGAAATCGAACCCGCGGAAGTGAACTATTTTACCCAAACCACCCGCGACACCGAGATCGAAGTTAACTCTCTAATGAACCGCCAAACAGCCCTTGGCGCGGACAAGTTTCTGGGCCAGGTGACCGTTACCACCACCATCACTGGCTTCAAAAAACTCAAGTTTTACACTCAGGAAATAATCGGCCGCGAACCACTGGACCTGCCCCCAACGAGGCTGCAAACCGTAGCCTGGTGGATCGGCCTGAACGATAAAACCGTCGCCCGGGTGAAGGCTCAGGGTCTTTGGAACGTGGAGAAGAACGACTACGGCAAGGACTGGGGCCTGATCTCCGCCACCGCGCGCAAACGTGACAACTTCACCTGCCAGCACTGCGGCTTGCTGGAAACCGGTGAAGCCCACCACGTCCATCACCTCGTCCCCTTCCGCAAATTCGCCAGCACAGAAGAAGCCAACGCGCTGGAAAATCTGGTGACCCTCTGTCCCCGCTGCCATCGCCTCGCGGAGCAAAATGTGCAGATGCAGAGCGGGATCGCCGCCCTCGGCTATCTGCTGGTGAATCTCGCGCCCTTCTTCGTGATGTGCGACCGCAAGGACATCGACGTCTTTTGCGAGGACAATTCCCCTCTGGCTGGGAACCGGCCTGTGATCCTCATTTACGACAACATTTCCGGCGGCATTGGCCTTTCGCGCAAACTCTTCGACCTTCATGACCAAGTGCTGAAAGCCGCTCTGGACCTTGTTTCCAAATGCCCCTGCCATGACGGCTGCCCCTCCTGCGTTGGACCAGTGGCGGAAAACGGCTCCGGGGCCAAAGAACACGCCCTCGCCATTTTAAAAGAACTTGTCGCGAACATCCCAACCGGCAGTTAGTCCCCAACACACTGTCCATCAAGTAGATGAGAACAAATCCCCAAGCCCATTGACACTGGCCTGAAGACAAGCCCTTTAGCTGATATCCTGCATGATGATTAACAAGCGGCTCTCTTCCTAATCGGGCGTATAATACCAAATCGCTTTCATTAATCTAATTTAAGCCATTTGAAATAGGTCAATTTTGAGACCATGTCTTTGTTGCTATCCAAGTATGAGAAACTATCAATAAGAGCTTTTTGAACATCATCAAGTGACGCGTAGGCAGTATTTCTAAACTTCATGTCTCTGATCTTTGCCCACAAATG
>JAAYWB010000079.1 GCA_012516855.1 Candidatus Cloacimonadota bacterium | reverse complement strand
CAGCTTGGAAGCCATAGCTGGTGACAGCACTTACATTAGCCGGACCAAAATTGACGGTAACCGAAACGGCCCTTGTGTTGCTTTTCTTAATGCCGAGCAAAACGCCACCTTGCGGGGCTTTACCTTAACCAATGGCACAGGATATTTTACTCATGATGTAGTAACTATGGGGGGAGGGGTGCTAATCAGCAATACTTATATGACAGGAAGCACAATCACTCTTGTTAATTGCAACATCCACGGAAACCATGCCGGAATGGGTGCAGGCGTCAGTAGCACAAATGCGTCATTGTACTTGAGCGGCTTAAATGTTCACCACAATTATGGCCTTGCTTCCGGAGGGGGGATTCATATTGTAGGATCCAGCAATGTGGTGCCGAGCATTGTTTTTGATCCTGTGAACAGATGCTCCGTTTATGAGAACTATGGAGCTGCCCCGGTAGATATATCCGTATTTGACATCCCCGCCAATATAACAATCTACCTGAATATAGCAAGCATCAACCCGCCATCAACCTTCTATGTCGGCAGACATAACAATCTATCCAGCCTGCAGCAGTACCATGATACGGTGATTGCAGAGCAAGCCCATCGCACTGAAATAAACCGCGACTTTTACGTTAGCCCCAATGGGGATGATAACAATAGCGGTATCAGCCCGGATGAACCAATGCGCACCATTACCAGAGCCATGCATCTGATAGCTTCCGACAGCCTTGACGTAAAGACTGTTCATGTACTGCCGGGTGTGTATGATGAGGGTGAAGGTGAACAGCTATACCCCATCCCGATCAAGTCGCACATCAATCTCATCGGAGCAGGATCGGAATTGGTTACGTTGACATCATCATCGGTTTGCATGTTAGGGATACCGAGCTTTATCCATTCCTTCAAAGCCAGACACAACACGATTAGCGGTTTCACTATGACAGAAAGTGTCCCCAGCAACAGAATGCCATACATGAACCCATCATATATAGAATATCTGCATCTGAATGATATAGTGATATCAGATATCCAGGCTTGTGAGTATGGCGCATTTTTTATGGATGAACCAAGAAACGTTGTAATCAATAAGCTGGTCATCAAGAATATCACAACCCCACATATAGCTGTAGATGTTAATTGGGTCCATGATTCAAAGATCAGCAATTCGACCTTTACGAATATCCATTCCACTTATGTGTCCGATGACCCTATTTTCACAGGTCTTGCCGTAATAAGCTTCATGGTTGAAGATTCGTTTACTTTTGAGAACAATGAAGTTAGCAACTTGAGTGTGCAAAACGACCAAGATACCTTTTGTATCTCTTTGTGGAATCCATGGGGTACTGAGGAGGTGAATATCAGAGTGAGCAATTGCCTTTTTGACAACATCAAAACCAACAATGACCGTGCGGTATTGTTTGCCAGTAACGACTACAGCAACGTAGAAATCTCAAACTGCACATTATATAACAATTATGGCTCTGATGCAGCAGTAGGCTTGATAGGTGATGTAAGCATGCGGAATAATATATTTTACAATCCCGACGCAGAGCACGAAATCGTAATGTATGCACCTTCGCAGTTTCAATCCGCGTGTAATCTGGATGTGGACTACAGTTACATTCGCGGTGGCGAAGTAAGCATTAACAATACATCAACTTACAATAGCTTAAACTATGGGGAACACAATCTTAGTGAGGGTCTGCTGTTCGCTGGTACCAGTGCCGGCAGCGGGGATTATCTTCGCCTTGCGCCAGGCTCTCCCTGCATTAATGCCGGCACTCCCGATGCCGCGGGATTGAGTTTATTGCCCTATGACTTGGCAGGAAACTGGCGCATCTGGGATGGCAGGATAGATATGGGCTGCTATGAATTCGGCTCCGAGCCCTGGGTTGCCATTGACGATCCGGTGCTTTCTGTTCCTGATCAGCTTGTGCTGATGCAAAACTACCCCAATCCTTTCAACCCCAGTACAACAATCTCCTACATACTCCCCGAGGCTTCAGAGATCACCCTTTCGGTTTATAACCTGAAGGGTCAGTTGGTGAGGACTTTGGTGGAAGGGCTCAAACCTTCAGGACTCCATCAAGTTGTGTGGGATGGCAAAGACAAGCTCAACATGCAGGCAGCCTCAGGGGTGTACTTCATCCGCCTTCAATCCGGAAAGACATCAAAAACCCGTAAAATGCTTTTGATGAAATAGGGGCATTGGCGGTCCCGGGATGTTCAACTGCCTCAGAGAGTTGCCTCACTTTCAAACCGGGTGGGCGAGCCCGGAGGACCACAGAGCCGCGGGGATTGCATTCTTTCACCCGCAAGGGGCTTTCCGTCTTGTTTATCCCCTTGCACGAGGGGCTTACGCTCCCTCACTATCGTTATGGCGCCCTACGGGCACGAACAACCGGATTACCCACTTGATCTGAAAGAGAGTTTGATTTGTATGAGAGCTATAAAACGCCTGACCGCCACAAGATCCTGCCAGCCAGGCCCTGAGCGCCTTCTTCCATCCCCCTCCCACGCCTCCCGCGAGATTCTCGCATCAAATGCGGGCATCATGCGGGAGGCGTGACCGAAACCCTATAAAGGGCCTTAAGGACCAAACTACATCGCTTTTCCTGCCAGGCCACACGCCGGAAGGCGGAAACAACCTTCGGCTTAATCCACCCTGTCCCAAAGAGAGTTTTCTATGATTGGCAGGGGTAAAGAACAAAGGCCATTAGCCAGCTTAAGGGCTGGGGCAGATATTTCCCTTGACTGATTTGGTGCCGCGCAGAAAATATGCCTGTTCGTTGCGTTGCCGGCTGCAACGCTTCAAACAAGCGGTGATTTGCCCTTTGCTCCGCTTCAAAATGTGCTAAAGTGCGGGTAGTTTGCATCCGGCTTTAGCGGCCGGATTTTTTAATTGAGGGCAGAAACTACAGACAAACATTACAGGAGAATAAAATGACAGCATTACACGCAAACAAACCCTGCGACCGGAACGAGTATGTTTTCACCTCGGAATCGGTCTCGGAAGGACATCCGGACAAGGTTTGCGACCAAATCTCGGACGCCATCCTGGACGCCTGGCTGAGCCGGGACCCCCATTCCCGGGTAGCCTGCGAAACACTGGCCACTGAAAACAGGATAGTCATTTCCGGTGAAGTTTCCTCGCCCACCGGTGTGGATGTGGAGGTGGAACCCATCGTCCGCCGGGTCATCAGTGATATCGGCTATACCAATCCCGACCTGGGTTTTGACCATAACTGTGAGATCGAGAACTATCTGCATTCCCAGACCACAGAGCTGGAAACCAACGAAGGGGCGGGCGACCAGGGCCTGATGTTCGGCTATGCCTGCAACCAGACCAAACAACTTATGCCGGTGCCGATCACAATGGCCCACCTGCTGATGGAAAACCTGGCCAAGGCACGCAAACAGGGCTTGATCCCTGGTATCCTTCCAGATGCCAAATCCCAGGTTAGCATGCGCTATTGCGGACGCAGGCCCGTGGCGCTGGAAACGGTGGTGATTTCCACCCATCACCTGCCAAAGAATGAAGCTGAATTCGCCCGGATGAAGGAACTGATAAACGAAATCGTGATCCGCCCCACCATCGACGAAATGGAAAGCGATGCCCGTTCAACCTTCAGCGCGGAGAAATATTCGGTTAAGATAAACCCCCGCGGGATGTGGGAAAACGGTGGACCGGCCGCGGATACAGGTCTCACGGGGCGCAAGCTGATCGTGGACACTTACGGTGGCTGGGCCCAGCACGGCGGCGGGTCTTTTTCCGGCAAAGACGCCACCAAAGTGGACCGCAGCGCTACCTACATGGCCAGGCATATCGCCAAAAGCGTGGTTGCTTCAGGCCTTGCCGATGAATGCCTGCTGCAGTTCAGCTTTGTGATCGGCGAATCGGAACCTGTCTCGCTGATGGTGGATACCTATGGCAGCGGGACCATGAAGGACGCCGAACTGGAAAAACTCATCCGCGCCAGTTTTCCCTTGACAGTAAAGGGAATCATCGACTATCTGGACTTACGCATGCCCATCTTTCTCCCCACAGCCGCCTACGGCCACTTTGGCCGGTTGGACGCGGGCTTCAGTTGGGAAGGGACGAAGGCCCTCAAGTAGCCTTTCCGGCAGGCTTTGCGTCCATTCACCCGGGTTTTGGGGATCCTGTGTTCCCAGAGCCGGTTGAAGCAGGGCTTTGCCGGGCGACAATATTAATGGAGACCGGATGAGTTTCAACAAACTTGCCAAACCAAACAAACCCCTGCTGCGCTGGGAAAAGATCCAACTGCTGATCTTCGATTGCGACGGCGTGCTAACCGATGGACGCATCATCTATGACAGTGCCGGCAACGAAAGCAAGAACTTCGACGCCCACGACGGCATGGGCTTCAACCTGCTGCGGCAGACGGAGATAAAAACGGCTGTGATCACGGGGCGAAATTCCCCGGTGCTGCAGCGCCGCTGCGACGATTTGAAGATAGACCATGTCTTCCAGGGCATTCAAAACAAACTGGCCAAAGCCAATGAGCTTTTGGAGGAACTGGGTTTGGGCTTCGACAGCGTTCTCTTTATGGGTGACGACTGGAATGACCTGCCGGTTATGTTCAAAGCCGCGGTCTCGGTCTGTCCCGCCGACGCGATGGAGGGTGTGAAAGCCCTCAGCGACCTTGTCACCAAGCATCCCGGCGGCCGCGGAGCGGTGCGGGAATGCATAGAAATGGTGCTTAACGGCAAAGGTATCTATGAGCAGGCCTTGCTCAAATATCTTTCTCAAATCAGCTAAGCTGCTAATTATGCTGGCTTTGCCGCTGCTTTTCGGCTGCGGGGAAAGCGACCTGGTGCTGCGCACGGAATCGCTCAAACGAGGACTGCCTGACGAGACCAGCACAAACGTGACCATCACGGAATTTGACAGGGAAGGCGTGGCCTACATCCTGAAAGCCGCCAGAATCGACCGCTATTACGAGCGCCGCATCCTGAATGCCTATCAGGTTGACATCACGGCTTTTGACAGGCAGAAGGGCGGCGCCTCCAGCCTGAAAGCCGACAGCACCATCGTGGACGATGCCCGAAACGTGATCTACGCCCACGGCAACGTGAAGCTGGTGGGCAAGGAAGGCAGCATTTCCACCTCCCGCCTGATCTGGGACCGCAACATGGACGAGGTGATGGCCCCGGGGCAGGTGACTTTGGTTAAGGACGGCAACGTCTTGCGCGGCACCAATCTGCGCACCAACCTTAGCATCTATCCCACCGAAATGGACAATATATCAGCCGAGGGCTTCTTTGAAGAAGATTATCTGGATTGGTAGCCTGATTCTGGCTTTGCTCCCTCTCTGGGGACGGGAGAAGATCCGGGTTATCCATTCGGACAAGCTGTATCTGAGCAAGGTGCAAGACGAGCAAGTGATGCGGCTGGAGGGCAAAGTCCATTTCTGGTATGGAAAAACAGAATTCAAAAGCGACCGGGCACTGATCTTTGACCTGCAAAAGATAGCCCGCCTGGACGGCAACGTGAAGGTTAACAATGATTCCCTCAGCCTGGCAGCTGACAGCCTCACCTATTACCGTATCCCCGATGAACTGAACGCGGGGGGCAGGGTGCTGATCGAACAAAAGACCAAGGGCAAGGTTACCCGCTGGTTCCGTTCTGACAAGGCCATCTACAGCAAGTTTCACAACACTGTGACTGTCTGGAGCAACGTGAGTTCCTTCGACCAGGAGGAAAACGCCACACTCACTTGCGGCTATGCTTTTTGGGACCGCAAGAACCGCTACGCATACATGATTGAGGAACCCAGGCTGGATGTGGCGGGAAAAGACACTCTGCACGTGCAGGCGGATAAATTTGAATACTTTGAGGAGGAGCGCAAGCTGATGGCCACGTTCAACGTTCTGGCACGCAGCCAGGATTACGAAGCCAGCAGCGATTTCCTGGTCTATCTGCTCAAGGAGGAAAAGGCGATGTTTCTGGGCGTGCCGCAGTTCCGCTCTGACAGCGCCATCGCCAGCGCGAAGGAGTTTTATCTGTTCTTCAAGGACCGCGAGTTACAGCGGGCTGAACTGGTGGACTCCTGCCGCCTTGATTTCGCGGAAGAGGAGGATGGCCCGAAAAAGAATTGGGTGAAGGCAAACTATGTCCGCGTCGATTTTGAGGACAAGAAAATCCGCCGCTTTGAAGCCGAAAAGACGGTTAGCTACCGCTTTGACCAGGAACAGACAGAGGAACGCGACTTTTTTGTGAATACTGCCGACGGTGAGTTTCTGGAAGCTAAATTCAACGAGGAAAGCGAGCTGGAATTCATGAACATGCGCCAAAAGATCAAAGGGGTTTACAAATTCCACAACGAGTCTTGACAAAACCCGCTTTCGGGGTATTATAAGAGTATATGGAAGCTCACAAAATTCAGGCCCAAAACCTGGTAAAGATATACGGCAGACGCAAGGTGGTCGATGGTCTCAGCATGGAAATGAGCCAGGGCGAGGTTGTGGGAATCCTGGGTCCCAACGGCGCTGGCAAAACCACCACCTTTTACATGATCCTCGGCCTGGCCAAGCCGAACCGGGGCAAAGTGCTGCTGAACGGGCGGGATATCACCCACCAGCCAATGTACCGCCGGGCCTGGCTGGGTCTGGGTTATCTGGCCCAGGCGCCTTCCATATTCGCCAAACTCTCCGTGCGCGACAACATCATGGCCATCCTTCAGACCCTAAAGATCAGCCGCCAGGAGCGCAAAGAACGTCTGGAAAGCGCGCTGGAGGAACTTAACCTCACCTCCCTGGCCAATCAGAAGGCTTACACGCTCTCCGGAGGCGAGCGCCGAAAACTGGAAATAACCCGCTCCCTGGTGACCAAACCCACCTTCATCTTCATGGACGAGCCTTTCGCCGGGGTCGATCCTATCGCCGTGGCGGATATCCAGGACATCATCAACAAACTGCGGGAAAAGAATATCGGTGTGATGCTCACCGACCACAACGTAATTGAGACTTTGAAAATAGTCAACCGGGCTTATATTATCTTCGAAGGAAAGATCATAGTATCAGGTTCTTCACTGGAGCTGATAAATGATGAAAAAGCCAAGAAACTATATCTGGGAGAACGCTTCCTGTCCAATCCGTTTGAGCCGCAATCATGAGCAACCTTAGCCAGAACATATCCCTCAAGCAAAGGCAGGAACTGGCGCTCAAGCCCAAGATGCTGCAATCCCTGAAAATGTTGTCTCTCCCCATTCTGGAACTGGAAGACTACATCAAGCAGGAACTGGAGCAAAACCCCCTGCTTGAACTCAGGGAGGAAAAGGATGATGAGGAGCAGGACAATCTGGAAACGGCGTCCAAGGAAAGCAAGGAATCCCTGGATGATTCGCAAAACAGTGATGAGCTTGGCCAAACCTTGAATGAAGCCCGCGAACTGACGGAAATCCTGGACCAGTGGAACGATTACCACCTTGGCTATGAAGGCTGGCAGGGTGGGACCGAGGCCGACCAGGGCGAATCCCTCATCCGCTATGAGGAGAACGCCCGGGAGAAATTTCTCCAGCAACTTTATCCACTCTCCCTGCCGGAAAACGAGGTCGAATTCGCTTCTGAACTGATCGACAGCTGCAACAGCTATGGCTTTTTACCGCCCAATTTCGATTTGGGGAAAGTTGCCAGGGCTTTTGGAATCTGTCCTAAACGCGCGGAACAGGTACACCAGATCATCCTCCAGCTAAGCCCCAAAGGCATCACCGCGCGCGGCATAAGTGAATGCCTGCTAGCCCAGCTCACGGATGAGCAGCGCGACAACCGTATCCTGGTGGGCCTTTGCTCCGACCAGTTCGAAAACCTTATCCACCGCCGCTATCAGAAGATCGCTTCGCATTTCGGGGTGGGGGAGAACTATATACTGACCATGAAAGAGATCGTGGCCAAGCTGGATCCCAAACCCGGCCTGCGCATCCTAACTCCCAACGCTGCATACGTATATCCGGACATCACCATCAAGCGGATCGACGGGAAATTCGAAGTGATCATCAACGATCACGTAACCCCCAATATCATCATCAGTCCCCGCTACCGCCAGATGATCAACCGCGGCTACTTTGACCGCGACACCCTTAAATTTGTTCGTGACCGCATCAATAGTGCCAAATTCCTCATCAAAAGCATCTATATGCGCACCCGCACCCTTCAACGCGTGGCCCAGTCCATAATCAAATTCCAACCCGATTTTTTCCAGCTTGGAAACGGCCTCATTCATCCGCTCACCTATGCCGTGATCGCCCGCGACCTATCTGTAAGCGAATCAACCATTTCCAGGGTTGTTAAGCATAAGTTTGCCGAAACCCCCTCCGGCATCTACGCCCTGAAAGATTTCTTCAGCAGCACCGCTGGCATTGACAACAACTTTGAAGGCATCTCGCGCCAGCACGTGAAAACACAGATCAGCCACATGATAGATAACGAGAACAAGAAGCATCCCCTTTCCGACCAAGACATTGTGGAATTACTGCGCGCGGAGGGGCTGAACATCTCACGCCGGATAGTGGCCAAATACCGTTCGGAACTGGGTATCCTGAACAGTCGCCTGCGCCGGCAATAAAGGAGGATTTTTTGCCCGAATACAAAGTTTTGATCATTGGAGGCGGGCCGGGAGGCTATGAAACCGCAATCCGCCTCAACCAATACGGCATCGACTGTGCCGTGCTTGAAATGGAACGCCTCGGCGGCGTTTGCCTGAACTGGGGCTGCATTCCCACCAAAGCTTTGGTGAAAAGCTCCGAGCTCTTCACAGAGCTGAAGAACTCGATTGATTATGGCCTGCCGCCAATGGAACCCAGCCTGGATTACGGGAAAGTCTTTGCCCGCAAGAATGTCGTGGTGGAACAATTGGTGGGAGGAGTGGAGCACCTTTTTCGTAAACGCGCCATCCCCGTGCTGAGAGAAAAAGCGGTCAGCGTTTCCGTCCTTGACAAGGGTTACGAAGTGCTCACCGAGGCAGGAACATCCATCCGGGCTGAATATCTCGTGCTTGCCACGGGTTCTGTACCCAAGGAACTTCCCGGCCTGAAAATCGACGAAGTGAACGTGCTTTCTTCCACCGGTATCCTGGCTTTGGACACCCTGCCCAAAAGCCTGGCCATCGTTGGCGGCGGAGTCATCGGCTGTGAATTCGCCTCTGTTATGAATAGCTTTGGGGTCGAAACCACCATAATAGAATTTTTGCCCCGCATCATGGCAACGGAAGATGAGGAAATGGTCAAGCGCCTCACCCTCGCCCTGAAAAAAGCCGGAATCAAGATCATTACCGGAGTGGGCGTGGAAAGCGTTTCGCGAACCAGCGGTGGCAATGAACTCACCTTGTCTGATGGCGCCAAATTGACATTCGACAAAGTATTGCTCAGCGTGGGCCGTGTGCCGCGCTGCGGTTTGGATTGGCTGAATGGCGCACCGGATATGGAAAAAGGGGCTGTGGTCATCGATTCGCTTATGCGGAGCAGCCTGCCAGGAGTTTACGCCATCGGTGACCTCACTGCCAAACTGCCTTTGGCCCACACAGCCAGCAAACAGGGGATGATCGTAGCCGCACACATCCGCGCCCTCAGTGAAGGCCTGGAATATACAGACCCCGAATTGAATTACACAAACATTCCGCGCTGCACTTTCACCCATCCGGAACTCGCCTCCGTGGGCTACACAGAGGCTGAAGCTAAGGAAAAGTTCGGAGGGATCAAGGTTGGGAAATTTCCTTACAGCGCGAACGGCAAAGCCCTGGCCATGAGCGGAACCTACGGCCTGGTCAAAACAATCGCCAGGGAGGATGATGACACGCTTGTGGGCATGCATATCCTGGGCTTGAACGCTGCTGAACTCATCGCCCAGGGAGCCCTGTTGCTGTCGTTCGGAGCGAAGGCCGACGTTACGGAAAAGGTCACTTTTGCCCATCCCACCCTATCTGAAACCATCAAAGAATCCCTCGAGGATTTGCATAATCTGGCCATTAATAAAGTATAGAAGGAGGAATCACACATGCAGATCACGATCACAGCCCGTCGATTCGAACTCACGAAAGCGATCAGGGACTACGTGGAATCTTCATGCCTGAAGATCAACAGGTATTTCGACAACATCATAAATGTCCACGTTACCCTGTCTCTGGAGAACAGCCGCAACATCTGCGAGATCTCTCTCCAGGCCTCAAAATTCGGCCTGCAGAGCCAGGCTGAGGAAATGGACATGTACCTTTCCATAGATAACGCCCTGGACAAGATGGAAGCTCAGATCAAGAAGCTTAAAGACCGTGTGACCGACCACCAGAAAAGAGCTCTCAAAGACCAGTTTTCGGAATTTTCCCGCGAAACTGATTTCCTGGTCAATCCTGGAAACCGAGACCGCAAAACAGTAAAAACCAAACGTGCCGTAGCCGAGATGCTTACCGTCGAGGAAGCCATGGCAAAGATCGAAACCCAGAAAGATGAGTTTCTCATCTTCAAAAATGTGGAAACCGACCGGCTGAACGTCCTGGTGAAAAGGGACGAGCAGAATTATAAACTCTTTGAACCGTAAGCAGTTGCCCGCGGCCGCCGGCAGCACTGCCTTCCGGCGGCCTCATCGGGCTGGGGACCGACTATGAAATCCATCACTATCCGCGATTTTTTTGACAGCAAAAAGAAAGACCTTGCTCTTTCCCTGATCACCGAGCCCCAAACCCTGAACAAGAATCTCAGCTCGCCCCATATCAACCGTCCGGGTCTGGCCCTGGCTGGTTATCTGGATGTTTTTTCCACCGAATGCATCCAGATATTCGGTGAGGTTGAGGTGCGCTATCTGCAAAGCCTGAATGAAGATATGATGCTGGAAAGAGCCCGCTCCATCTTCAAGCTGGATATCCCCTGCATCATCATCACCAAAGGACTCACTTTCCCGCCGGCGCTGGAATACCTTGCCAACGACCTGCAGATTCCCATCCTTTCCAGCCGGCTTTCCACCAACCAGCTAATTCAGCAACTTACCCGCTATCTCCAATACACCTTTGCCATGGAAAAGACAGTCCACGCCACGCTCATAGAAGTTTTTGGCCTTGGAATTCTGCTTTCCGGCAAAAGCGGGATCGGCAAAAGCGAATGCGCCCTTGATCTCATCCACCGCGGGCACAGCCTCGTTGGTGACGACGTGATCACCATCCGCTATCTGGATGAACAGTTGGTTGGCAAATCCGCCCGCGATTTCGGACATTTCATGGAGATTCGCGGCGTTGGCTTTATCAATGTGGAACGCATGTTCGGCATCGAAAGGGTGCGCAAGCAAAAGAACATCGACTTCCAGATCGAGCTGATGCCCTGGGCGGAAAACATGGATTACGAACGGGTTGGCCTCACCACAAACTACGCCGACCATCTCGGGGTAAAGATCCCCATCATCTATCTGCCCGTGTCGCCAGGCAAAAACGTCTCGGTGATTGTGGAAGTGGCGGCCAT
>JAAYWB010000078.1 GCA_012516855.1 Candidatus Cloacimonadota bacterium | reverse complement strand
CGCGTGCTAAGCTCGAAAAAACGCAGCCGGGGAATCATTATCATCACCGTGGCGGTTCTGGTGGTCAGCTTTGCCCTGATTCCGGTGGTGGGTCTGGAATTCATGCCGGAAATGGACCAGGGGGCAATGTCCCTGACGGTGGAGCTTCCCCAGGGCTCCAACCTGGACCAGACCGCCTCGACCCTGCAAACCATCCACGAGCGCCTGGGCAAACACCCCGAAATCAGCCACGTGATCACTAACCTCGGTTCCGCTGGCTACGTGGACACCGGCACCAACCTGGCTTCCAGCAGCATCAAACTGGTGGAGCCAAACCGCCGCAAGCTGAATTCAAAACAACTGGCGGACCGCGTAACCAGGGAACTGGCGGACATCCCCAACGCCCGGATCAAGGTAAGCGCCGTCAGCTCCGGATTCGGCGAGGACACCGGCTTGGAATTCTATCTCCAGGGACAGGACAACGCCCGCCTGGAACAGCTCAAAACCACTATCACCAACCGCATCAAGGACACGCCCGGCCTCATCAACCTGGACACCAGCACCCGCGGCGGAAGGTCCGAACTCACCATCACCCCGAAACGGGCGGAGATGGCGGCGGTGGGAGCCACCGTTTACGACCTCGCCCTGGCCCTGCGTGCCGCTGTCGAAGGCATGGTCTCCACCCAGTATCACGAAGGCGACAACCAGTATGACATCAAGCTTTCGCTGGAGGACGCCGCTGTGGATTCCCCGGATAAAATCGGCAACCTCAGCGTTGTGGTGAACTACCAGCCCTACCTGCTTTCCCAGTTGGCGGATGTATCCTTCGGGGAGGGGACCAACCGCATCACCCACCGCGACCGCAGCAAGGCGGTGGTCTTCACCGCCGGGGTCGCCGAGGGAGCCACCATGGGCGACGTGATTTCCGCCGTCAAGGAGCGTTTGGAAGATGTCGAACTTCCCCGCGGCTACAAGATAGTTTGGGGCGGAAGCGCGGAAATGCTCGGCGAAATGGTGAAAGACATGCTCAAAACCCTCATCCTGGCGGTATTGCTGACATACATGCTGCTGGCAGCCATGCTCGAAAACCTCGTCCAGCCGCTCTTCATCCTGGGAACGGTGCCCCTGGCCGTGATCGGCGTCATCTTCTCCCTGCTGATTTCGGGACAGACCTTCAACCTGGTCTCATTGATGAGCATCATCATGCTGGTGGGAATCGTGGTGAACAACGCCATTTTGCTGCTCGATTACGCGAACCTGCGCCGCAAACAGGGAATCTCTGCTTACGAAGCCCTGATGGAAGCCGGGGAGACAAAACTCAAGCCTATCATCATGAGCACCCTGGCCATCGTTATCGGAATGCTGCCCATGGCTCTGGGAGTCGGTCCCGCCGGCAAGGAACTCCGAATGCCGATGGGAATCGTGATGATGGGCGGCTTGCTCGTTTCCGCCTTCCTCACCCTGGTCATCATCCCGGCGTTTTATTACCTGACAACAAAGCAGGCCAAATCCGACTGATATAAAGCCTCCGGGCTTTGCTGAAGGGCCTTGCCGGTTTTCCGTCCTGCGCGGATTATCCGGCAAGGCTCTTTTTCATCGACTGAACCTTTGGCTGGCTCCATCCCGCCTTTGCCAAACGTTCCAGGGCTGGATGCCCTTGTGAAGTGGGCTTATCGAAGCCGTTGCCTTCGTTTGCCAAGCTGGCTTGGGTTCGGCCGGGCAAAGATTTGTTTGCCCCCGCGATGGAACGGCTTAATCTATTCATATTGGTAAGACAAAAGAATCGGTTCCCTGCCGCAACGGACAGGGAGCAATAAACGTAAAAAGGATAAGAAATGAAAAAGGCACTGCTTTTACTCGTTCTTCTGATTGGCGCGGCCTCCGTGTTCGCGCTGCCCCTAAACGTTGGCCAGTCGCAGTTTAACATCGGAGCTGGCTTATCCACTTGGGGCGTGCCCATCTATATGGGTGTCGATTATGGCGTCACCCCGGATATCACCCTGGGCGGCGAGGCTACCCTGCGCTTCCACAATCACGGCTCCTGGGTGGGCATCTATGGCAACGGCAACTACCACTTTGTCAATCTGCTCAACATGCCCTCCAACACGGACTTCTATGCCGGCCTCTGCCTCGGCTTCGATGTCTGGTTGCCCGACGATGGCCATGAAAATGCACACAACTCAGGGCTCGGCCTGGGAGTGCAGGTTGGCGGACGCTATTACTTCAATGATCGCCTGGGCTTGAACCTCGAATTTGGCGGCGGATTCGTCTCCGGCGGCAAGATCGGCATTTCCTGCAAACTCTGACCCCTGCCTCACAGAGCGGGATAATATCGGCGCGGGAGATTTGTCTTCCGCGCTTTTCCTGTTATCATATCGGAAGCAATTAATTCTTAATAAGGAACCAAAATGATCACAACGGAAAGAATCGAAACCATATTGGACAAAATCCGCCCCTCCATCCAGGCCGACGGAGGCGACGTTGAACTGGTGAATATCCGCGAGGACAACGTTATCGAGGTTCGCCTCAAAGGCGCCTGCAACGGCTGTCCGATGGCCACCCTAACCCTCAAGGCCGGCATCGAACGCATCATCAAGGAAGAAATCCCAGAAGTGGCGGAAGTCATCTCGGTGAGATAGCTCTAAAACCCCACCCTCAAACGGTTATACCGGAACCCAGGCCAAGCTTGGGCTCCGGTTTTTTGTTCAAGTTAATTTAGGCTCACTTTCAAACCGGGTGGGTAATCCGGTTAATCAAGCCCGTAGGGCGACATAACGTTAGCGAGGGTGTGTAGTGAGCCTTATTTTTCCGCACGAGTGAAAATGCCTCCCCCTATGAACGTGCGTATGAGAAAAATGGGTTTTCCGGATTTATTTTGCGTCTCCCCGAAAAAGAGCCTCATACAGATTACATGGATTGCGCGGATGACCGGTAGCGGCCCTGAAAGGAATTGGCGGACGGCTTGAAACCCCGTCCGCTTTTTCTTTCACTGTTTCAGATATATACAGACCTTGAGCTATGATATCACAACTGCGATTTCAGAAAAAAAGCTTGACAGCATATAGTCAATTGAAAATTATGTATCTGCTGCCCATTTGCCAATGGCTAACTGGGTTAAGATGTCGTTACGGCGGCATCTTTTTGTATTCTATGTATCGATCATCGTAGTATTTTCTGTTCTTTGGAAGTACATAAAAAGCAGTAACCAAAACCATTTTGTTTGGATACTCTCCGATTACCACAATATAGTCACTTCTATAGTACAAGTGGTGCCGTTTACATCTCCCGTCATATTCTATCCAGTATTTAATCTCAGGATCAGGAAAGCTCTCCACGATCTGTTTTGCCCACTTAATCCTCTCTGCCCTTTGATAGTGGATTATTCTGTCTTCAGAGGCGCGTGAGCCATATTGTTTAGATGAAGCTGTACTGACTATCTTCCAGAAAGTTTCTTCTTTGCCCTTAGTCTTTTTTACACCGTCGAATTCTACACATCTTCTCAAAAACTCAGGAGGCTCATATATCCAATCTTCACAGAACAAATCATAAAGATAGTCTATGTAGTCATTGTAGTCTTCAAACTCGGATGATCTTTTTGCAATAAAACTCTCTAAATCTATCATTATCTATCTTGGAGACCACACAAACACATTGAACTTTTTATTGAATAAAGCCGATGATCTTACCAAAGACACTTTCACCTGGCTTTGAGTATAATCCACTAATTCAGTTTTTGCAGCACTGGATTTAATCTCTTTATTTGCGTAACCGATTACTCCGATGAGTAAATCTGTTAGTTGTATTAGCTGAGATTCATAAGATTGTATCGTGTGAAGCCGCAGGCTATCAACATTGATCACACATTGATCTTGCAAATACTTCTTGAGAACATAGAGTTTCTCACTCTGAAAGGCATCTTTGTAATCAAAGAACACATCATAGCTATTACGATTATAGATCATCTCCCGCAAAGCGTAGTAAAACATCACATAATAAAAATCGTCGTGGCTGCGGTCGAATCTCTCATGATCCAGGATATTTTTGTCGGGAACAACTACACATCTAAAGTGTAGGTCTTTCTCATCCATGAAGTAGTCTATTATGCTTTTGTAATAATCAATTTTCGAATTTGATATCTTGGTCCATTTCAGTTCCCAATGTTCATTTAATCCATGATCTCTTTTGATCTGCTTTAGTTTGGCTGAAATACTGGCAACGCGCTCTTTGGGTGCTTGCAAAGCACCCAATACCATCACCTTTTGCTGCAAATCAAGTAAATGGCCAGACTCATCACAGAAAATACTGTATCTCATTTTTGTCATACTCTTGATAAGTCTGTTTTCAAGATATCAGCTTCTTTCATGGCTTTCATTGTTCCCCTCCATTTCTATCTTAAGGTCTTTTATCGGATCGTATCCCAACGAATACAAGGCCACGTGGCAATGCCAGACCACGTTGTAAGAGCTGAGGTTTAAATCGGTGTAATACCCGTCTCTCAGGGAAGCCGGCCTACGGTAGATTTTGGGGTCTTGAGACACGCCATAGGTTTTTGAAAGGTTACCGCTTTTCAATCCGTCCAGTAGGCGGTTGTACACGATTACCTTAACATCTCCCCAGTTTTTCGCTTCATGCCAGCCATCTATGACAAACACCCTTTTAACTCTCTTGAAAGTGTATATGTCAGCAGGTTTGGGAGGCAGGCCGTTTCTCCCTTTTGGCGGGTCAGGTGTCGTGGGGGCTTTAATGTCAGGACTAGGAGTTGATAGCTTGCTGCTTCCGGGTATTGTGCGCTCCCACAGCGCCTCAATCTCTTCCAAAGGCATCGATAGCTTGTATTTGGTTTTCAATAGCCTTTGGGCGATGATATGGATGGGTTGGTCAAGTTTTTCTGCAATTATGCCTGCGTCATCTTTAATCAAATTGATGCTGATAATTTTTTTTCGCTCTTTCCGCATGGCTTCGGCGGTGTCCACAGCTTTTTTACGGAAATTGTCCTTCTTCAGCACCTGCTCAAACACTCTGCAGACTTCATCAGGGTCATCATCTCGGAGATTTAGCTCATTGAACAGCCTGTCATCGAAATCGCCTCCCGCTGTAGGCAAGTAAAAGCGCCATTGGATGCCGTCGGTGAGAATGCTTATAGCTGACTTGTGGTAAGTGTTGTAGGTAAGTAACTGCAATTCCCCGGAGACCATTTCATACTCCAACCTTCCGGCGGTTTTAACTTCGATGAAGACCTCGGCGCCCTCGGATGTCTTTTCCGGGATGAAGAGGGCAATGTCAACCTTTCCGGTCACATCTTTACTGAGGTTTTTGGGAGGTATCTTCTTTACCTTGTATTCAGTATAGAACTCGGAAGGGTCCCATATATTCCATCCCAAAGACTGACAAATTCTTCCAACCAAGGAAAAGCGCACATGTTGCTCATCCTGAAAAAGGTTTGCCTTCAGCATCCTTCTGATGTCGTCGATGTCTTTCCTAAGTTCGATCACGTTTCCCTCACAGGATTATTGATTTTTGCAAGTTATCTTTATCCCCTAATCTGTCAAGGTTATTTTCCGCGACCCTCGAATCCCTCCTGCCTTCGCAGGCCGGCATCCAATTCTTTTTCCGGCTCCAGGATCAAGTCCGGGATGAAGTGTTGACTCTGTCACGCCAGGGGGATCATGCCAGAACCAGGACCGGAACACTGCAATTCAGAACCTTTCCCAGGTCAAATTCACAAATTCCCAAGTTCCCTTCTTAGCGACCCCCGCAGAGGGCAGGTGCAGCATCCGGGACAATAGACTAACATATATCCATATATAACATATAGATACCTATCTAACTACTAATACCTACTAATTTAGTATATATTATGTTATATAGTATATATATCAGTATGTTGGATATTCTCCTCCCGGACCGGGGTAAAAAAGGTCCGGAGAAAGGGAATTTGGGAATTTGTGAATTTGACACCCAAAAACGGGCCGGTTTTCACCGGCCCGTTTCCTTTCTCAGCTTATGTCGATCCCGGCCAATACGGGATTGAGAGAGTATTCCAGGGCTATTTTGTTGTTTGTGCCCCTGTGTTCATGGCAGATGATGGCCTGCCTCTCGATCAGCGATTCGATGCAGCTTCGGAACTCCCGGGAGGTCATGTGCGAAAGGCACAGCAGCCGGCTGTGGGTCATTTCCTGTTCCGGCGCTTTTTGCAGCAGGCGCAGGATTTTCCTTCCACTTTGTTTTTCAGGAACCAGGTTTGGAGGGGTTGAGGGCGATGGCTTTCATCAGATCGGCGGACCGGAAGATACCGCTGGCAAAAGTTTTTGGCGCTTTCTGAAGATTTTTTCGCCCACCCCCGTTTTTCTCATACGCATGTTTATAGAGGGGCATGTTAACGCGCGCAAAAATGCCCCCCAAACCGCTCTCCGACAATCCCCGCGCCGGCTGCGGGAGGCTTTCGGGAGGCGCATCAGACAGCAAATAGAGTGTGTTAACGAACGGCAAGGAAGAGGTTCACGCGGATTCAGCGGATATCAAGGATTCTACATATAGCATGCAGCT